>NZ_LSIX01000576.1:0-3367 GCF_001556475.1 Methylobacterium sp. CCH5-D2
CGCAGCCGTCAGCGATCGCCGCCCGAAGGGCGTCGTGATGTGGAGGGTCATGCTCGGGTCGAGCACCGGGCCAAGATCGGGCATTCGCCGTCACGCGATTATGCGCGATCGGCGGGGTTCAGCCTTGCGATGTGCCGGGAGATGTGATTCTCTGTGCTTGCGAGACTACAGAGAGGGGGTCTGCCGGGCTTCGGTTCGGTGGGCCCTTTCTTTTTGCGGTGACCTCGTCTCCTTTCATTTCGAGAGTGGATCGGCGGGGTTAGCCCTTGCTCGCCCGGTAGGCGGCCAGGATCTCGGGAAGCCGGTCGAGGACGTAGTCCGCCAGACCCGGCTCGACGGTCTCGTCGAAGGAGAGGGCGACCCGGTCGGTAGCGCGCTCCACGCGCGCCACCTTGCGGCCCTCGACATCCTTCCACGTCTGCGGCTTCAGCTTGGGCTCAGGCTTCGGTGCCAGGGCGGTGTAGACCGCGGCGAAGCGCTCGTCCGTACCCTTGGCCTGGAAGGCGGGGTCTCCGAGGAGCGTGGTGAGCGCGTGCCGGTCGGCGGTCTTCACCTGTTCGGCGAGATCCCGCCAGCGCGGGCGCCCGGCGGCCGGGGCGGGGCCGATTGCGGCGAGCACGTCCTCCGGCACCGTCTTCGCCACCGAGATAAGCGACGAGAGATCGCCCTTGCCGACGCCCATGGCCGACGTGATCGTCGCGCGCGGGAAGCCGTGCTGCTCCATGCGGAGCGCGAAGAAGGCCCGTTCAATGAAGCTGAGGTCGCGCCGCTCAAGGTTCTCCTTGCCCTGCGCGACGACGAGTTCCGCGTCGGTGAGCGGCCGGATCACGGCACGCACGGGGCGCTCCAGGATTCGCGCGGCGCGCGTGCGACGCCGTCCGTAGGCGATCTGGTAGCGACCCTCGGCCGTTGGGTGCGGGCGCACCAGCACCGGCACCTGCTGCCCGCTCTCGCGCACACTCTCCACCAAGGTCGCGAGGCTCGGGTCGTTGGCATCCGCCACCCGGTCGGCGATGAAGGAATCGTCGATCAGCCCGGCGTCGAGCTCCACGACGGAGGCGCCCGTCTGCAGCGCGGCCGCCGCGTCGGCTTGGGCGGCGAGGCTGCGCAGCGCCCCGCTCATCGCACCGATAGCGCCGCTGCGCCGCCGCTCCGGGAGTGGGGCAGGGGGCTGGTTTGCAGGTGCAAACTCGGGGCTCGGTGCGGCTGGGTTTGCAGCTGCAAACTCGCCCTCGCCCGTTGGCTTCGGATCGGGCCGGCGCCCGTACAGCGCGTCGAGGTTCGTCTTCCGGCTCATGCCCGACCCCACGCACGCCGGATCAGGCCGTCGATCTCTCCGTTGACCGCCTCCAGCGCCTCAAGCGCCCGGTCGTAGGTCGAGCGGGTCATGCCCTCACGCGCAATCTCGTAGAGTGTCTGCTTCGACAGCCCGGCATCCGAGACCGCGGAGGACTTCACCATGGGCGCGGTCAGCACCGCGTCCTCGAAAAGGGTGCGGAGCATCCCGACGATGCGGGTCTGCGGGCCGTCCTGGGGCTCATAGCGGGTGATGAGGTAGCGCAGCCAGTCATACTGCAGCTTGCCGCCGTGCTCGGCCACGACACCGAGGAGGTCCTCGGTCATGGCGAGGAACTGGTTCATGGAGGCGACGTCGAGCATCTGCGGATGCACGGTGATGAGCAGCCCCGAGGCCGCGCACAGCGCCGAGAGCGTGAGGTAGCCGAGCTGCGGCGGGCAATCGATCACCACTGCGTCGTAGCGGTCGGCGACCGATTCGATCGCCTGAACGACCCGGTCGAAGAACAGGGGATCGCCAGGCCGGCGCTGGCCGAGCGCGCGCGGCGTCTCGTGCTCGAACTCCATCAGTTCGAGGTTGGCCGGCACGAGGTCGAGGCCGGTGAAGTAGGTGGGGCGGATGATGTCCTCGAGCGGACGCTGCGCGCCGTCGTACCGGATGGCGCCGTAGAGGGTCTCGTTCTCGCCGACCTCAAGCTCCGGCTGAACGCCCAGGAGCGCCGAGAGGCTCGCCTGCGGGTCGAGGTCGATAGCGAGCACGCGGTAGCCGCGCAGCACCAGCCCTTCCGCGGTGTGGGCGGTCGTCGTGGTCTTGCCGGAGCCGCCCTTGAAGTTCGCGATGGCGATGACTTGGAGGTGGTCGCCCTCGCCCCGGTGCGGCAGGTAGCGACGCCCGCCCCGGGTGTTATCGTCGAGGTAGGCGCGCAGGTCGTGGATATCGGCGAGGCTGTAGGAACGTCGGCCGTTCGGGGACACATCCGGCTGCGGGCCGAGCCCTTCCGCCGCGAGTTGCTGGACACGCGAGGCGGTGACGCCCACGATGCGCGCGACTTCGGTCGAGGTGAAGCGGCGCAGCGTCTTGGCCGAACTCGGCGGGAACAGGCCCGACGAGATCGCTTGTAGCTGCTCGCGCAAGATCGCCGCGTGCGCGCCGATCAACGCGGCGGGCGCGATCGGGGCAGGGGGCTCGGCGTGCTGGACCGCGCTGTGCTGGTTCATCCTCTTGGGCCTTGCTTGCAGAAAAATCGCCAAAATGGCGAACAAACTGCAACTCAGCCCGATCAAGGCCGATTCGCAAGCGAGAGTCGAGTCCCGCGCAAGCCCGGCACAAGCTCGGCCGCGGATTCGCGTGTGGAGGAACCCGCGGGCCGGATCGGCGTTCAACACGCCTCCCTGCGCTCCTCCGCTCGGCAAACCAGAGCATCCGCGATGCGAGTTTGCCCAAGCGTGGGCTCGCTGAGCAGGCCCGCGGCGCGAAGGTGCGAAGGGTTAAGTGTTGAAGGTGACGCCCCGGGGCGCGAGCCCGAGCGCCTCGGCGAGGGCAGGGCGTGTCACCCCCGCCAGCCAGACCTCCGCGAGATGCCGAAGCATCGGTCCTGCGCCAGGGATGCGTGCCACCCAGCACGCCACAAGTTCGGGGGCCGGCTCTGGTAGAACCGGGGTCTCGGTCTCGCCGAGCGCGAACAGCCCATCGTCCGTCGCGTAGAACAGCGCGTTTCGTTGTTCGATCCGGCTGGCGCAACGCAGGCGCGATTTGTAGGTCTGGAAAGTGCCGTTCGTGCGCTTCAGTTCGACGGTGACCGCCCATTGCGCCTACGTCACGCTGGGTGGGTACGCGGCGGCCAGAGGTGCGAGCAGGCGGCGCTCGGCGCCAATGGACGAAGCCATCCGCGGTTCGATCGCTTCGGGGCTGCGGCGGCGGACTGCGCCGCGTCGCAGGCCGAGGCGTCGGCACGGCTACAGCCTGAGCGGATGGCACGAGCGCAGGAGATGGCACGGCCCTTGGGGCGACAGCGGCATCGCCACCCAGCATCCGGCATGCGATCTGAGAAGGGGAGGGGGCGGATTGAGG
>NZ_LSIX01000577.1:0-5713 GCF_001556475.1 Methylobacterium sp. CCH5-D2
CCCAGCGGGCGGAAGGCCCGGTGACCGGCGTGCGCGCGGTCGCGGTCTCCCCCGCCATGGAGATCGACGACGAGGTCGAGGAGGAGGATCTCGTCGAGGAGGCCGAGGCCGAGACGGAGGACGAGGCCCAGGACGGCGAGGGCTCGGGCGAGGGCCGCGCCGAGGCCCGCGAGGACGGCGAGGGCCGCCGTCGCCGCCGTCGCCGCCGCCGCCGCAGAACGCGGCCCTGCTGGCGCGGGCCGAGCGGCTCATCCGATCGGGCGACATCAGCGGCGCCCGGCTCGTGCTCGAACATCTGGTCGAGCGGGGCGACGCGCGCGCCACCTTCCTGCTCGCCCAGACCTGCGATCCGCGGATGCTGCGCGCCTGGCGGGTCCACGGATTGCGGCCCGATCCGGAGCGCGCGCGCGCGCTCTACGCCCGGGCGGAAGAGGCTCGGGCGGAAGAGGCCCGGGCGGAAGAGGCGAGCCTGCGCGATCCGACGAGCGTCGCGGCCGCGGCGCGCTGAGCCGCCAACCCGAGGGAGCAGGGCGATGGGAACGAGGGGCATGGGGGCGGTCCGATCCTGCGCGACGGCCCGGACGATCACCTGGACGACGGCCTGGACGACGGCCTGCGCGGCGGCCTTCGGGCTGCTGCTCGCCGCGGGCCAGGCCGGGCAGGCGCGGGACGCCGCGGCGCAGAGGCGGACTGCCGCCCAGGACTCGGCGACCGAGACGGCGCTCAGCGAGACGCTGAACGCCAACACCGTCTCGGTCGTCACCGGCACGCCCGGCGGAACCTATTTCCGCACCGGTGCCGACCTCGCCTTCGTCCTCGACGACGGCGACAGGCTGCGCATCCTCCCGATCCTCGGCCGGGGCGCGGGGGCCAACGCCTACGACCTCCGCTTCCTGAAAGGGGTCGATCTCGGCTTCGTGCGCACCGACACCCTCGATCAGCTGCGCCAGGACAAGCGCCTCAAGGACATCGAGAAGCGGATCCACTACGTCGCCAAGCTCTTCAACGACGAGCTCCACGTGATCGCCCCGACGGCGATCGGCGCGGTCGGCGATCTCGCGGGCAAGCGCGTCAGCTTCGACGTGAAGGGCAGCGGCACGGATTACAGCGGCCGCGCCATGTTCCGCGATCTCGGCATCGCGGTCGAGGCGGTCAACGTGGACCAGCCGACGGCCCTCGAGATGCTGCGCCGGGGCGAGCTCGATGCGGTCGTCTCGGTGGCCGCCAGGCCCGTCGCGATCATCGCCGGCTTCGAGCCGGCCGGCCGCTTCCACCTCGTCACGGTGCCCTACGGCGACCGGATCGGCGAGGCCTACGTGCCCGCCACGCTGACCCGCGCCGACTACCCGAAGCTCGTCGACGGCGCCCGGCCCATCGAGACGCTCGCGGTCGGCACGATCCTCGGGGTCTACAACCACCCGAAGGGCACGGAGCGCTACAGGAAGCTAGAGCGCTTCACGACCGCGTTCTTCGACCGGTTCGAGCAGTTCCTGGCGCCCCAGCACCACCCGAAATGGCGGGAGGTGAACCTCGCGGCCTCCGTTCCGGGCTGGACCCGGTTCCAGCCGGCGCAGGACTGGCTCGACAGCCACCGCGGGGAGGCGCCGTCCCAGGGCGAGGTCGAGCGCTTCCTCGGCGAGCAGCCGCAGGGTGCGGCCGCCGACAAGGAGGAGGTCTATCAGGCCTACCTGCGCTGGCGCCGCGCCCAGCGGCCCGAATACGGGATCGTGCGCCGCTAGCGCCGGCCCGCCGTCCGCGCGTCCTCAGTACGGCCGCGGCGGGTTCAGGTAGGTCGAGGTCTCCGGCCGCACCACGGTGACGAGCCCCTCCGCCTCCAGGGCGTTGCGCCGCCGGAAGGCCAGCACCTCCAGTACGACGAAGACCAGCCAGGCGCCGATGATGACGACGAAGAGGCCCATCCGCAGATCTCCCGTTTCGGTGCGTGCGTGGCGGCGCGGTCAGTTCCGGGTGGGGGGCGCGGGCGGCGCGTCGGCGCTTGCCCGCTTCTCCGGGTTGCGGGCCTGGCTGTAGGCGATGTTGGCGAAGTTGCCGATCACGCTCGCCCAGGGCCGCGTCGCCTCGGGAGCACCCGCCCGCTGCCGCTCCAGGTAGGGCTCCCGGCCGACCTGGCAGTAGAGGGTGGTGAGGCCGTTCACCAGCTCGTCGTCGATGCCCTGGCCCCCGGTCTCGGCCGGCTTGTCGCCGTAGGCGGCCTTCACCTGCGGCAGGAGCCGGGCGAGCACGGGCACGAACTGCTCCTGGGTCAGGCCCTTGAGCGCGTCCGCGGCACCGGCAGCCTCGAAGGCCTTGCGCACCGTCCCCTGCGCGATCTCGGCGCAGGGCGCGGTGCCCGCGAGCATGGTCTGGGTGGCGGCGCGCGCCTCCGAGGCGGCGCTGTCGGAGCCGATCACCGGGGCGCTGTTGCCCCAGGCGTTGCGGACGTAGTCCGTGACGTTGCGGACCTCGACATCGCTCATCTCCTGGCCGATCGCCGGCATCGGCGCGTAGCCGCTCTGGGCGGCGAGCCCGCCGTAGATCACCCGCAGCACGGTCTCGGGTCCCCCCGACTGCACGGAGGTGTTGCCGGCGAGCGCGGGCACCGCGCCCTCGATCCCCCGGCCGTCGGGCTGGTGGCAGGAGGAGCAGTAGGTCAGGTAGGTGTCGGCGCCCGGGGCACCCGGTTTGTTGAAGGCCTGCAGGTCCTTCGTCTTGTAGGTCTGCTTGGCGGGGATCGTGCGCAGGTAGGCGACCATCGCCTTCAGGTCGGCGTCGGTCATCTGGGAGAGGGATTCCTCGATGGTCTGGCGCATCGGCCCCGCCGCGACGCCCGGCCGGTCGCCCGGGGCGGTGCCGGTCTTGAGGTAGGTCGCCACCTGCTCGTCGGTCCAGCCGCCGATGCCCTGGTGGTCGTCGGGCGTGATGTTGGGGGCGTACCAGCCGTCGATCACGCCGCCGCCGAAGCGGCCCGCGAGGCTCGAATTGCCCACGAGCTTGCGCTCGTTGTGGCACATGCCGCAATGGCCGAGCCCCTCCACGAGGTAGCCGCCGCGGTTGACCTCGGCGCTCGCCTGCGGGTCCGGCTTGAAGCGGTCGTTCGTGAAGAAGGCGGTGCGCCAAGTGATCAGCGCCGTGCGCACGTTGAACGGGAAGGGGATCTCGTTGTCCTTGCGCGCCTCGTTCACCGGCGGCAGGGACTTCAGGTAGGCGAAGATCGCCCGCGTGTCCTCGTCCGTGACCTTGGTGTACCAGCCGAACGGGAAGGCCGGGTAGAGGTACTCGCCCCCGTCGCCGATGCCCTGCCGGAAGGCGCGCTCGAAGGTGGCGTAGTCCCACTTGCCGAGGCCGGTCTCGGGGTCCGGCGTCAGGTTCGGCGTGAAGATCGCGCCGATCGGGGTGTTGAGCCGGTAGTTGCCGGCGAACGGCTTGCCGCCGGGGGCCGTGTGGCAGGCCACGCAATCGCCCGCGGTGACGAGGTACTTGCCCCGCGCGATCAGCTCGGGATCGGCGAGGTTCGGGTCCTGCGCCGCGGCGGGCGCCGCCAGCAGGGTGCTCCAGACGGCGCCCGCGAGGGCGAGGGCGGCGATGCGGTCCATGGGCCTCTCCTGCAGGGTCGTCGGAACTGTGCTGTCGTGACGCGTGCGTCGGGACTCTTTCGTGTTCGGCGGATCCGCGCCGTCACGCGCGGCGCGCTCCCGCCCCCGCGGGGGGAGGGAGGGGCGGACGGCCGGGCCGCGTCATGTGTTCGTGTCGGCGCGAGACCGAACCCAACGCCCTCGCCTCAGCCGATGTTGCGGATGGTTCCCTGCGGCGAAGCGTCTTCGCGCGGCGCAGGACCAGCTCCGCGAGGTGGGCGCCGCCGGCGAGCGCCAGCGGCCCGGCGATCCAGGGCCAGGACGCGCCGGAGAGCCCTGCGCGCAGCGCCAGCAGCAGGCCCGCCCCGGCGGCGAGCCCCGCGAGCAGCGGCGCGCGGGGACCGAACCGGTCGGGCGCCAAGACCACGAAGGCGACCTCGGCCACCACGAGAAGAAGGATCGGGTCGACGATCCGGCCCGAGGCGACGAGGGCGGCGAGAAGGGAGCCGGGCGCGTCCACCTCACGCCCTCCCGATGCCGGGGCGGGCGGGGTTGAGCCGCACGATCTTGAGGTTCAGCGCCGCCGCGATCCCGACCCAGGCGAGGTAGGGCAGGACGAGCGCGGCCGCGAGGCCGCTCACCCGGGCGAGCACGGAAGCGAGCAGCAGGACCGAGAGCCAGAGCAGCACGACCTCGGCCAGCGCCCAGTCCGGCCGGCGAAGCCGGAAGAAGATCACGCTCCAGGCGACGTTGAGCACCGCGTTGAGGCCGAAGGCCCAGATGAGCAGCAGGCGGTCGGCCGTGCCCGGGCTCGCGGCCCAGCCGAGCGCCGCGGCGGCTGCGGCGAGCGCCAGGATCGCTGCCCAGATCGGCCCGAAGGCCCAGTCCGGCGGCTTCCAGGCCGGCTGGCGCAGGGCGCGGTACCACGCGTCGGTGCGCGTCGCGAGGCCGTTGGCGAACCCGACGAGCAGCGCCCCCGCGCCCGCCACGAGGAAGGGGAGCAGCGTCACGGCGAGACCCAGCGGAACAGGTGGGCGAGGTCCTTCAGGAAGATCCGCACATGCGCGACCGGCCGCTTCCGGACCAGCTCCTTGTTCATGTAGGCGTCCCAGGTGAGCTGCTGCACGTCCGGATCGCGGCAGATCGAGACGAAGCGCTCCCGCAGGGGGTCGTTGCGGTACCAGACCGCCTGCATCAGCCGCAGGATCCAGAAGACGCGCCCGTGCAGGCGCATGAAGCGGGCGCGCGCGGTTCTCAGCGCCCGCACGTCGCCGGTCGCCAGGAAGGCCTGCGCGGCCTCCGCCGCGAGCCGGCCGCCGAGCATGGCGTAGTAGATGCCCTCGCCGGAGGCCGGGGCGACGATGCCGGCCGCGTCCCCGGTCAGCAGGACGTCGCGGCCGTTGTCCCAGCGCCGCAGGGGCTTGAGCGGCAGGGGCGCGCCCTCGCGGCGCACGGTGGCGCCCCGATCCAGGCCGGATTCGGCGAGCAGGGTGCGCACCGCGCCGCGGAGCGAGAAACCCTTGCGGGCGCTGCCCGTGCCGACGCTGATCGTGTCGCCGTGCGGGAAGATCCAGGCGTAGAAATCCGGCGAGAGCCGGCCCTGGTAGTAGACGTCGCAGCGCGTCGGCTCGGTGTCGCCACCCTCCACCCGGCGCACGATCTCGTGGTAGGCGAAGACCTGCCGCATCGCGGCGTGGCCCGGCACCTCGGCCCGGCCGACCGGGGAACTCGCCCCGTCGGCACCCACCACGAGGCGGGCCCGCACCGCGGTCTCGGCTCCCGCGCAATCGCGAAAATGCACCGTGGCGAGGCCCGGCGCCTCGCGGGTGATGCGGGTGAACACGCCGTCGCGGCGCTCCGCCCCCGCGGCCCGGGCGCGCTCCCGGAGCCAGGGGTCGAAATGCTCGCGGTCGACCATGCCGACGAAGCCCTCGCCGACCGGCATGTCGACCGCCTTCCCCGAGGGCGCCACCATCCGGGCCGAGCGGATGCGGGCCACGAGGAGGTGATCGGGAATCGCGAAGTCGCGGATCAGCCGGGGCGGGATCGCGCCGCCGCAGGGCTTGATCCGGCCGGCCCGGTCGAGGAGCAGCACGCGCCGGCCCGCGCGCGCCAGATCGGTCGCGGCGGTCGCGCCCGCC
>NZ_LSIX01000578.1:0-35478 GCF_001556475.1 Methylobacterium sp. CCH5-D2
GGGCGCAACCGCCCCGGCCGACGATTTTCCCCTGGCGCGGGGCGCCATTCCTCGCGAGGCAAAATCGCCGGCCGGGACCGTCCTCCGCTGGCGCTCCGGCCCGCGCGAGCAGCATCGCCGAGCGTGCGATGCGGACGCTTCGCGCGGATGCGCCAGTCCCCCGGCCCGGCCTTGGGTCGCCAGGAAGGCCGCGATGGACGCCGGCCGCCCGGATCTGAGGGATCACCGCGATGCTCGACCACCTGTCCCACGACCTCGACGAGGACCTGCCCGCCGATCCCAGCCTGCTGGAGGAGCTGGCGGTCACCGGATACCGCCCGTTCGAGGAGCACGACGATCCCCGGCCGCTCCCGGGCCAGGGCGCGATGGATGGGGCCTTGCGGCAGGCGATGTCCGCCCTCGAGCAGGCCTTCGCCGGCACACGCCTGGAGGACGACCTCGAGGACGTGCTGTGGGGCTTCGTCAACGTCTTCCACCGCCGCGTCGAGGGGATCGCGCGCAAGCTCGACGAGAACGAGCAGGAGCAGCGCCGGAGCCAGCGCGAGCAGGACGGAAGCGAGGTGCTGTCGGTCGAGCTGGAGCGCCTCACCGCTCTCGGGCTGACGTTGTCGGAGCGCCGCAACAGCTTCGAGTACGCCCGCGACGCGGCAGCCCATCTCTTCACCCGGATCACCCGGTCGCTGTGGCGCCCACGCTCCGGCTCGCAGGTGAACCGGGCCACCATGACCGCGGCGATGATCGACAGCCGAGACTTCATCAGCGCGCGGCGCCGGGCGGAGACCGAGATCCACCTGCCCCCGGGCGTGCGGATCGCCTTCACGGGCGGCAAGGAGTTCCAGGATGTCGCCGTGATCTGGGAAACCCTGGACCGAGTGCGGGCCAAGCACCCCGACATGGTGCTGCTGCACGGGGGCGGGGAGGGCGCCGAGCTGATCGCCGCGAAGTGGGCGGAGAACCGCAAGGTCGCCCAGGTGGTGTTCAGGCCGGACTGGAAGCGCCACAACCGGGCCGCTCCCTTCCGGCGCAACGACGCGATCCTGGAGCAGTTGCCGATCGGGGTGGTGCACTTCCCCGGCGGCGGGATCAGCGACAACCTCGCCGACAAGGCGCTGTCGAAGGGCATCCCGGTGCGGCGGGGCGTGAAGGCCGGCGCTTAGGCGCCGGACCCTTCACCACTTTGTCTGTAACGGCTATTTCAGCTACTATACGTCAAACGAGGAGATGGCGATGGCGAGCTTCACCCTGACGGATCTCGGCAACAGGTCCGGGGAGGTGGTCGAGGCGGCGTTCCGCGGTCCCGTGGACATTACCAAGCGCGGCAAGCGCAAGTTCGTCCTCCTGACGGCCGAGCAGTTCGATCGGCTCACCGGCGGGGGCACGCAGCGCGCGCATCGCGTCGAAGACCTGACCGGCACGGAGCGTGATGAAATCCTCGCCGGGCTGGATGCCGTTGCACAGGATGAGGGCCGAGATGACTGAGCCCCAGCACGGGGACATCGTCCTCTACGCCTACCTGTGGGCGCGCGAAGCCGATCGCGGCGAGGAGACAGGCCGCAAGGCGCGTCCGACCTGCGTCATGCTCATCGTTGCCGGCAGGGACGGGCGCCCGCGACCCCTCCTGTTCCCGATTACCAGCCAGTCCCCGAACTTGGCCAGCCACTTCGTCGAGATTCCGGAAACGGAGGCGCGCCGTGCGAAGCTCTACACACCGGCCTGGGTCATCGTGGACGAATTCAATACCGACGACCTCGCCGCATCTTACGCGCTCGAAGACGCCAAGCCGCTCGGGCGGTTCTCTCGAAAGTTCATGTCGCGCGTCGCGGCGGCGGCAGCTGCGGCTGTGAGAGCCGGGAAGGCCCGGCGTGTTCCGAGAACATAACCGCCGGGGAATGAAAGCCTGCGCTTAGGCGCCGGACCCCTCCGGACCGGAGAACCAGGCGGCGGCCCGGGCGTCGGCGACCTGCTGCCAGGAGGCCTCCGCGAAGGCGGATCGCACGCGCGGATCGCCGACCAGATCCGCCACGATCGTGCCGATCCGGTCGTAGGCGCGGCGGGGTATCCGAACCTCGGCCCCGGCGTCGCGGTAGAGGACAGTGCGGCCACCATCCTCATCCACCTCGATCAGGGTGAAGCGTTGACGGTCACAGGAAACCCGCTCCTCGTCCGAAAGCTGGAAGGCCTGGATCAACTCGCCCACATCCTCGACCCCGGTGGCGCTGATCGTGGAGTCGCCAAAGTCAAGCGACAGGCGCAGATCGGCGGGCTCGCACACGTCAAAGCGGATGACTGCGCCGTCGGCATAGAGGCGCTTCAACGGTGTCCACACCCGGTCGGGGCTTGAGACCTCACGAGCGAGCTCGGCCCGCACTGCGCCGATCGCCCGAGCGCGCGCCTCCGGTGATCCGAGGCGCGACCACAACCGCATAAGGAGTTCGGCGTCGCGCTCCCGCGCGGCGTGGCTGTTCGGTTCCAGGAGCACGGTGACGGGGATACCGAGCAGGGCGGCGATCGCGTCGAGATTGCGGGTCCCAATCGATCCGGGGTCGACGCCGCGCTGAGGCGAGGAATGGGACATCGTTGCCCTCGGATTGTGCCTGTCAGCTTGAGGTAGCACATATCTGCTGTAGCGTCAGTGGGCAGCGGGTGCCGACCCGCGCCAGGACGAGGCGGTCCTCCCCAGCGAGAGGAGCCCATCCGGTCGGGCGTCGAGGCTTGGGGGCGACCGGAGAGGGCGCCATCACGGGAGGCGGCGGCGCGTTGGGGGGCGTCCTCCCGAGCCAGTCTGGAGCGGCGGCGAGTCTGTGAGACGGCCACCACGCCCCATCCGGCAAGCACGGCGCCCGGCCGATCCGACCCATGCGGAAACGGTGGTGAACTGCGGCAGCGACGTTGCCACAGCGACGGACCGTCCCAACACGATGGCGACAAGGGAACAGACGCCGTCACCGCCCGCAACCGTCCGGCCAGACGATTCTCCCCTGGCGCTGCGCGCCATTCCTCGCGGGACAAAATCGTCAGGCCTCCCGGTCCTCCGCTGCGCTGCGGCCCCTGCGGGGTGCGGGCGGCGCCGTCGCCTGTTTGAGGGGTCGCATCGCGCAGGGACGGTCCCGAGCGCCCCAGGAAACCCAGCCGATGCCGCGCTCCACCTCCACCCTCCCCGCCCACGCCCGCTTCGACCTCCTGACCCACGTCGCGGAACTTCGGGCCGAGCTGTCCTCGATCACCTGCCCGCGCGAGCGGCGCACCATCGCGGCCGAGTTGAAGGCCGCCCTGGCCGAGGCCGCCAAGCTCACGACGGAGGGCTGAACCCCCTCCTCCAGGGCCGCCCAACGGCGGCCTGCAACCCGGTGACCGGGAGGGCTTCACCCTGGTTCGTACCGCGCGGCGGGCCCATCGATCCGCGTTGCCGGAGGAGGCCGCCGATCCCATTCATCGAACGGAGATCACCGCAGCTTCCGCTGCGGCGAGCGGTCTGTCAGGCCGCCTCTCTCACGGACTCGCCGCCTGCATCGTCGTAATCCGGCGTGTCCTGTGTATCGCGGGTATGGAAGCGGTTCTGGCCGACCAGCTTCTTCATGTCGTTGCGGCGGTAGTAGATCGGGCGGCCGCAGCGGATCGGCTCGACGCCGCCGACCAGCAGGATCTGCTCGTCGCGCCGCATCGTGTTGATGATCTCGTCGGGCATGATGAGCGCGCGCTTCTGCAGGCTGGTCGAGGCCGAGAGGCTGACCCCGCCCGAGCCCATTCTGCCGGAGCGGGCCTGCTGGCTGTAGGAGACAATCTCCTGGGTGTAATACCCGCACCGCTCCGACAGCCATTTGGCGGTATCGACGTCGTTGATCGCGGAAAAGCTCTGCCAGGATGTGGACTCGAACCAGGCGCTGACGGCGTCCTTGTCGCCCCATTGCTGCCGGAGCTGCCCGAGCGATTGGTAGACCATGACGAGCGTGATGCCGTACTTCCGGCCGGCGTCACGGGCGATCTCGATCAGGCTCATGTTGCCGAGGCGGGCCGCCTCGTCGAGCAGGAACGCGACGCGGTCCTTGATCTCGCCGTTGGCGTGATAGAGCGCGTTGAGGAGACCGCCGATGATGACCCGTGCCAGACCCGCGTAATCCTGCAGCGTCTGGAGATCGAGCGAGATGAACACGTCGATGTCGCCGTGGATCAGATCGAGGCTGGAGAATTCGCCCTCCGAGACGATTGCGGCGTATTCTTTGAAGCTCAACCAGTTGGTCAGGTCGGCCGCGGTGGCGTAGACGCCCGAGAACGTCTGGGGCGTCATCGACTTGAATGGCCCGAGCGCCAGCGAGGCGAATGAGCCCTCATCCTCCGCACGCAGGATGAGGCTCAGACGCTCCAGGAAATCCGGTTCCGGCTCGGAGATCATCTCGCGCAGGGTGCGCAGGGTGCGCGGCTTCTCCCGGTCGTCGTACGAGCGATTGAGGCAGATGTAGGCGAGCACGCCGCGCAGGAGCTGCAAGGCCGAGTTGCGGAAGAAGTCCTTCGGATCGTCGCGTTTGACCGGCCCGGTGGCGATCCAGCCGACCACGGCCGCAATGTCCTTCTCCGGGCTGTTCTCGCCCCGGCCGATCCAGTCGAGGACATTGAAGCCGCTCGTCGGCTTGGTCGGCGTGATGCAGTGGACGGCGCGCCTGAAGCCCTTACCGCGGATGTTCTTGCGGTACGTTTCGAGCATCGGATGCAACTCGGTCGAGGGATCGAGGACCACCGCGTTACCGGGCCACGACAGGAGCATCGGGATCACCGCGGCCGTGGTCTTGAAGCCACCCGATCCGGCGAAGATCAGACCGTGGGTCGAGCCGAAATCACAGTCGAACCCCATCATCGGTTTGCGACCACCGGAGCCCCAGGTCCTGGGGTCGTTCGGTTTGAACACACGCGCGGTGCTCTTGGGGTCGAGATCGGGGCGGTAGAGTTCGCCCAACACAAGGGCGCCATCCTCGGGAAACAGCTCTCCGGCAAGCTTCATCGCCGCCCACTCGGCATCGCCGTGCGCGGCCGACTTGGAGCGGATCGGCTTGTTATAGCCGCGCGCCGTCTTCTTGACCCGGACCAGGGAGACGAGCGGGGTGATGAAGGCGACGAAGCCCGCGAACATGACGGCGCAGAACAGCGGAATGTCGGTCTGCCGCAGCAGCCGCCGCGCATCCGCGCCCGGGTTCTGAGCCACCAGCCGGGCGTACTCGTCCCGCGCCGTCCAAGCGCACAAGCCGATTAGGAACAGGGACGTGCAGGCGGCAACTACGCGACCGCTGTCGCCCGGCCGCGTGAGACCGGCCGCCGCGAACAGCACGAGGGCGGGGAACGCCACCGCGGCAACGCGCAGCGCATGAAGCATCGTCGAATGCCCCGGCTCCGCCACGTAGACTGCCCCGACAGGCGGCGCGAGAAACAGGGTGATCCCGAGATGCAGCGCGAGGCCGATCGCGACGGTGAGCGCGGCGTAGACCCACTTCATGCTTTGAATTCCTTGTCCCCGAGTCGAGCCATTCGCTCGACTGTGTCAGGGTCGCGGGTGCGCTCGCGGCCCTCGATCAGGAGGCCGAGCAGGACGTTGCTCGGCAGGTCAGCGAGCCCGGCTTTGACGACGAGACCACCGAGCAGGATCTTCTTGTGAGCGTCCTCCCGGCGCGCGTCACGCTGCTGTTTCACCAGAGCTCTCCTGAGCCTGTCCAGCGCCTCGACGTCCCTTTGCCTTGGGCTCCGCCAGGTCCGGGTTCCCCTCACGAAATCGCTTCACCAGGTCCTCGAACGCCTTGGTCAGGGCCTCATCGGAGATGTTGACCGATCCGAGGCCAGCCTTGAGCGCGATATTGCCGATCCGCTCGGCCTCGGCCTTGTCGTGCGCCTTGAGCTTCTTCTGGAGCGCTTCGATCTCGTTGAGGATCGCGTCGCGCGATTTCGACCTGGCCATGGATACCCACTCCTTATTCCGTTGAAGAAGGTTCGTTATCACCCGCGGTGAGATCACGAAACGCTGCGTCAATACCGTTGATCGTAAGCGCTGTCTTGATTTCGGAACCGTGGTCCCAACGTCACACGTCCGACGATCCTGGTGTCCGCGTCGACTCCGTCCCAGGCCCGGCTTCTCAGCATAGAGCGCCGTCGGTCTTGAACCTCGTGCGGCCAAGCTACCCGTTGCGATCGCGCGCCCGAAGCGAGCTGCGATCGGGTCGCAGAGTGGTATGGCGGTCCCTTCCATAAGCATCCCCTTCTTCCCGGCGTTGGCGCGAGAATGACGGTCGCGCTGGTCGGCGTTCGCTGGACGGAAGGATCGGCCCCGTAGGGGCCTCTTCAAAGCGGAGCTACGGCGCGAAGCGCCTCCGCAAAGTCGCCTGAGTTCTACGAAGGGGCGCACTTATGCGGAACTTGCCGTTCCGTGGGTAAGCTGCTAATGGCCAAGCTCGGGTATCCCTCGCATGGCGATCTATCACCTCTCGGCTCAGGTCATCAGCCGCAACGCCGGCAAGAGCGCCGTCGCTGCCGCCGCCTATCGGCGTGCGGCCACCATGACCCGCGAGAGCGACGGCAAGGTCATCTCCTACGAGGGCAAGCAGTTCGTGGCCCACACCGAGCTGAGCCTCCCGGCCGAGGTCCCGGCCTGGTTCCGCACCGCCATCGACGGCCGCAGCGAGAACGGTGCCTCGGCCTACCTCTGGAATGCCGTCGAGAAGAAGGAGGGTCTGAAGGGCACCGGCTTCGCGATGGAGATGAACATCGCGCTCCAGGTCGAGCTGACGCTGGATCAGAACGTTGCGCTGGCCCGCGACTGGATCGAAGCGGAGATCACCGCCAAGGGCCTCGTCGCCGATTGGGCCCTGCACGACGCGCCGGGAAACCCGCATTTCCATGTCATGGTCCCGCTGCGAAGCCTGACCGAGGACGGCTTCTCGGCCAAGCACGAGTTCCGGCGCGACCGCGACGGCAACGTCCTCTACCGTGATGACGGAAAGCCGCACTATGAACGCCTCGCCGGGCCGATGAAGCACCTCGTCCCGTGGCGCCGTTCGTGGGCGGAAGTGGCGAATGTCCACCTCGCAGCAGCCGGTCACGAACGGCGCATCGACCACCGCTCGCACATCGAGGCCGGCATCCGCATCGAGCCGACCGAGCATATCGGCGTGCACGCCTCGAACATGGCGTTGCGGGGCAAGGTCGCGGATCGGGTCGAGGAGGAGAAGCAGAAGCGCATCCGGAACGCGCAGGCGATCATCGACGATCCCGAGACGCTGCTCCCGATCCTGACCCGCGAGAAGAGCGTGTTCGATGAGCGCGACCTCGCCAAGGCGGTCTTTCGCTACATCGACGATGCTGAAGCTTTCCAAGAGGTGCGACTCCGGCTCGGGCAGTCGCCCGAACTCGTGGCCGTCGCCGAGGAGGTGTTCGACCCGGAGAGCGGGCGCGTGGTGTCGCCGGCCCGCTGGACCACGCGGGCGCTCCTGCGCGCCGAGGTCGCGATGCAGGCCGCCACAGGGCGGCTCTACGCCGATCGAAACCATCGCGTGTCCGAGCGCGCATTGGATCGGGCCCATGCCGCCCGCCCGGAGCTGTCCGAGGAGCAGCGCGAAGCGGTGCACCACGTCACGAAGCCGGACCGGATCGCGGCCGTTGTGGGCTTCGCCGGCGCCGGAAAATCGACCATGCTCGGCGTCGCGCGCGCCGCCTGGGTCGGGGCCGGTCACCGCGTCGTCGGCGGGGCTCTTGCCGGCAAGGCCGCGGAGGGGCTGGAGCGCAGCGCCGGCATCGCGAGCCGCACGCTCGCCTCATGGGAGTTGGCCTGGAAGAACGATCGCGACCTGCTCCGGGCCGGCGATGTCTTCGTGCTCGACGAGGCCGGCATGGTCGCCTCCGAGCAGCTCTCGCGGATCGTGCAGGAGGTGGAGCGGCGCGGCGCCAAGATGGTGCTGGTGGGCGACGCGATGCAGCTCCAGCCGATCGAGGCCGGGGCGGGGTTCCGGGCGATCACCGAGACGATCGGCTACGCCGAGCTGTCCGAGATCTGGCGCCAGGCTTCACCGGCCATGCGGCGCGCGAGCGTGGCTTTTGCCCGCGGCGAGGTGGCGGCCGCCTTCGGGGTCTATCGCGAAGCCGGCTTGGTCCGGTTCTCGCCCGATCGGGAGACGGCCCGCACGGCGTTGATCGCGGCCTGGAAGCCGGACTACCTCGGCCGGAAGCCGGACGGTAGCGCGAGCGAGACGCTGATCCTGGCCCAGACCAACATCGACGTTCTGGCCCTCAACACCATGGCAAGATCGGCCCTCAAGGCCGACGGCATGCTGGCCGACGAGGCCCGGTTCGTGACGGCCCGCGGCGAGCGGATGTTCGCCGCGGGCGACCGGGTACTGTTCCTGGAGAACGACCGCTCGCTCGGTGTGAAGAACGGCATGCTCGCCACCGTCGAGACGGCGGCGAGCGGCCGGCTCGTGGTCAAGCTCGATCGGGATGGAGCCGGCGACGGCGAGCGGATCGAGGTGCGAGCCGAGGTCTACCGCAACCTCGACCACGGCTACGCCGCGACCGTGCACAAAGCTCAAGGCGCGACCCTCGACCGGGTGTATGTGCTGGCCACGCCCAGCATGGATCGCCACCTCGCCTACGTGGCGATGACGCGCCATCGGCACACGGTCACGCTTCACGGCGCGCACGCCGACTTCATTCCGACCTGGCGGCTGCCCAAGCTCGGCGCTGCCCCGTCTACGGATACCCTCGACGCGGCCGCCCTCGACGGTCTGGCGCGGCGGATGGCGCGGGACGGTTCGAAGGCTTCGACCCTCGACTATGCCGACGAGGCCGCGTTCCGCGAGTCCGCGGTCTCTCTGACCCAGCCGCCGGAGGCGATGGACGGCGAGCCCGTGCGGGATCGCGCGAGCGAGTTGCCGCTGCTCGATGCCGGCCGGATGGCGGCCGGGATCACGGCGCTGGCGAACCGGCTCGAAGCCGATTTGCCGACCAACGATACTGCGGCCCTCGCGGCCGGAGCGGCTCCGGACGCCGCCCGCCTCGACACGCCCACCCTCGATGCATCCGCATCCCCGGCTCTGGCGGCGATCGAGGCCGCCCTGACCCGGCTGGAGCGCGCGGAAAGCGAGATCGCCGACCGAGTCCGCCCGCAGGATCTGCGGGCGCTAGCGAGCGCGTTCGCCGAACGGCGCGGCCTCAACGGTCACGCCGTACTCGTTCCCGCCCTGGTGAGACGCGCCCGGGCGATGGTGCGCCAGGTCGAGGGCCGTTGGCGCCAGCTGCACGGCCTCGCCGCGCGTCTCGCCGTGGCCTGGAAGGCGGTTGCCGCCCACCGTCCCAACGAGACCATGCGCGTCGAGCTGAACGTGGAGCTTCGCGGCGATCCCGCGCCCGCGGCGGGGACGAGCACCGCCGCCCCGGCACCGCTCAAGCCGTTCCTCGCCGCAATCGACCTCGGCGAAAAGGGGCTCAAGGACGCGCTCTATAACCGGGTCGATATCGAGACCGATCTATCACCGTGGAGCGGACCCATCGCCCGAGAGTTGCGCTTGGCGGTCAAGAAGCCTGGGCCGCTCTACGCCGCGATCCTGGCCGAGCTGCGCCAGCCCGCGCGCGCGTTCGCCGCCCGGGTCGATGCCCTGTTCGCCGATGTCGAGCCGTATGGGGGCTTGCGCGGTCGGAAGGGTTGGTTTGTCCCGAAAGCGGAGAAGGAGGAGCACGCCGCCGCCGTGTCGGCCCTGACCGAGGCGAGGGCCTTGGCGGGTGAACTCAGGGGTCGTTTCGAGTCGATCGCCGGGAAGGGACGTGCGGCCGAGATGCAGTACCGCAAGCGGTTGCTGATCGCGGTGCCGGGCTTGAGCCCGAGAGCGGCCGCAGCCCTGGCGAAGGTCGGCCGCACGTCGACGACGGTGACGAAAGCCCTCGATACCGCCGTGGCCGAAGCCGTCGCGACGCCCGAGCTGTGGGCGGAGGTGATCGCCTTCGCCGAGGCCGTGGGGCGCCGGTTCGGCGCCACCGGAGCGATCGGCCAGTCGCCGCAGCGCAGCCTCGGCCCGGGCCAGTGGCTCGACGACGACGAGCGGGCGATCCTGAGCGGCGGGGGCTACGTCGCCTCCTACATCAAGGACGGCACCTTGGAACGCCTGATCTCCCTCGCGCAGCGCCAGGACCTGACGCTGGAGCAGGAGCGGAACCTGGACAGGGACCAGGATCTCGGCCTGTCGCTGTGATGCGGGAGCCACGGAGATTGTATTGGCGCCGTGGCGACGATGGGTAAGGGTAGGAGATAGAGAACGCCTGGGCTTTGGGCCGTCGCAGGACGGATCGAGAGGATTGCCCGGGACCGGCAGCGGCCGCGCGTAACCGAGGATCGACACCATGAGCCTATCCGATCTGCCCACGCTCGTGACCCGGCGCGAGGAAGCCCTGACGCTGCTCGAGGCGATCGCCTCGGGCGTCGACGAGCGCGAGCTGGCGCCCTTCGTCGCCGCGCTGACCACTGTCGAGGACGAGCAGGCGCTGGCGATCATGCGCGGCTCGGGCAACGAGATGAGCGTGCGCGTGCAGCTCGGCGCCATGCTCGCGGACGCCGAGCTTGTGACCAACGCCGAGGTGTTCGCTGCCCTCGACGCGCGGCGTACTCTCGGCCGGGGAGAAGCCGCATGAGCACGGACCCTTACGTCTACGAGGGCACCGACGTCCTGCGGAACCGGGAGGAGATCCGCGACCCGGAGGCCCTGGCCCAGCGCGAGCAGATCGTCTCCTTCCGGGCCCTGCGCCGGATGCAGAAGGAGCCGGTGCTCGGGAATTTCGACCTGGCGCACTACGCCGCCGTGCACAAACGCCTGTTCGGCGAGATCTACGCCTGGGCGGGGGAGACCCGCACCGTCGATCTCTGGAAGCCCGAAATCGTCCTGCAGGGTAAGAGCGTCGCCTACAGCCCGCCCGCCGCGATCGAGGGCCACGCGCAGGCCGCCCTGGCCCAACTGCGCAGCGAGCCCGGCAATCTGAAGGACAGCCGGCCCGCGATCCGCTTCGCGCAGACGATGGCGGCGCTCTGGCAGACCCACCCGTACCGCGAGGGCAACACCCGCACGCTGCTGGCGTTCATGGAGCAGTACGCCCGCCACCACAAACAGCCGCTCGACCAGGCCCTGATCACCCGGGTGCCGAGCGAGACCCGCGACGCCCTCGTGCTGGCCACCCGCGGCCAGATCCGGCCGTTCGGCGAGATGGTGCGCAACGCGCGCTACTCGGAGGAGCAGCGCGCGCATCCGGTGCTAGGGCGGCTGTCGGCCGAGGCGTTCGAGGCCGTGCGGCTGATGGGGGCGCCGCGCATCGTCCTGCCCGAGCCGGGGACCCAGGTCCGCGGACAGGTGATCGCCACGAGCTACCACCATGCCCTCGTGCGCGACAGCCGGCAGATCTCGGCCGTGCCGCTAAACGCCTTCGCCGCCATGCCGCAGAACAACCAGCGCGTCGACGTGCGCGTGCTGGCCGAGGGCGAGCGCCTGGCGCCCGGCCAGCCGCGCGAGGAGGCCGTGCGCAGCCAGGTCACCGGCCGCGTCCTGATCCCGGCGACCTATCTGATGCTCGTCGGCCAGCGGCCGGAGGATGCGGTTCGCAACCGCATCGAGATCCTGGGCCCGAGCGAGGCTCTGTCCGAGGCGCTCAAGACTCGGTCACCGCAGGAGATCGCTGCCGAACCTCGGCTGGCCGCGGAGGTGCGCCAGATCGATCAGAGCCTCATCGAGCGGTTCGGCCGTCAGGGCTCCGTCCTGCTGGTCCAGGGCGGCGTCGGCGAGGCCAGGAACCTGCTTCCCCACGGGCAGGACCTGGATGAGATCCGCGCCGTCCTGAAGCCGCTGATCAAGGCCGTCGTTGCCGACGATCGGCTGCAGACGGCGCTCGCCCAGCAGCAGACGCACGGCCGCGACGAGCCCCAACGCGGACGCTCCGTATGAGCACGCTGTTCCAGAAGCCGGTCCAGGCCTCGAGCCCTGGCAAGATCGTCGGCGCCGGCGTGCTCGGCTTTGCCACGCTGGCCATGCTCGCCCTCGTCTGGTGGAGCCTCTCGCCGATCCTCGGGCGCGTCTATGCCGGCCTTCGCCTCGCCGAGACGGCCACGCTGTGGCGGTTCACGGGCTGGGGAAGGTACTTCACCGGCATGCCGGCCGGCGAGCCGTTCGCGTTCGTCTCGATCTACAAGTCGTCCGTCGGCTTCGGCCTGGCCGCCACCCTCTTCACCGCGCTCCTCGGCTTCCTTGCTTGGCGCAAGCGCAGCCGGGAGCACATCGAGGTGCTCATCACCGCGCCGGCTGCCGGCTTCGCGCAGGCAGGCATCCTCGGCGCCTTCGGCTCGGCCGAGCGAGCGATTAGATCGCCGGAAACGGACCCGGTGCCGGCCGGCCCGGCCGCAAACCCGTTCAAGGGACTGCGCGACCTGCGCGATACCCGAGCGGTGGAGACGGTCGTGGATGACGTCCCCTGGTATCTGGCCGCCGCGCTCTTCCTGACGACCGATGCGACGGCCCCGCTCAAGAACCGGAAAGGCCGCGACGCCATCCTCAAGGCAGCGCGGAGGGCCGCGGACCGCCTTGCCGTCGACCCCGCCTCTGACTTGCCGGTCGAGCTGCTGTCGATCCTGCGCGGCTACATGCTCGCGGCGATGACCGATCAGGCCGGGAGGGACATGGATGGATTGAATCAGGTCCACGCGGTGCTCGGCAGCGCGGACGACATGAAGGACGCCATCGCGGACTTGGCAGCCCTGGCCCTCTCACAGAAAGCACTGTTCTTCCCGGACTACGCTTGGCTTCGTCACATCGATCCGGGACTCCAATCACGGATCACAAGCTATGGGTGATGATTCTGGCAAACATGAAAGCAGTCACCCGAGATCTAATCTGGGATCCATGAGGGGTATTGAGCGGCAGATTGTCGATCGCGAGATCGGCTTGCGCCGAAGAAAATTTTGATTTTTGCCAAAAATGGGCGTTGCACACGGGGCACCAAGCGGAGGCTCCCTGTGGAGGGCCACGCTTGGTGCCGTATTCCATGTCAGGTATTGCCGGTCATGTAGGTGGTCACGACACCGATGATGACGCCCAGGATGGTGATGCCCGAGCCGACCACGAGGCCGACCAGCGACCGGCCGGCATCCTCGCGCGCGTTGTCGTCCTGCGACGACTTGTAGAGCTTCACGGCCGAGATCCCGGCGAGCGCGATGCCCACCACGGCGAACAGGATGGTGATGACGATGCCGGCATTGTTGCCGCCGGTCGCGATGCTCGACGCGTTCAGTTGCGAGGACTGCGCCTTCTGGCGGGCCGTCTTGAGCATCTCCAGCGGTGCCGAAGGATCACTGCTGGTCCCGCCGGTGGCTTGAGCCAGAGCCGACATCGCGCTCATGGTCAGCATGGTGGTGCTCGCGAGCACCCGGTACGGAATATCCTTGAACTTCATGAAAGCCTCCATCGTCAGGCAGCGGTTTTTGAGCTGTCGATCGGGGGCCGAGCGTCGCTCATCAGCTCCCCCAGCACTTGATCGACGATCGTCTTGGCGATCCGGTCCTCACCGACCCGCGCCAGCGCGGCCACCCGGCCCCACGTCTCGATGGCGGTGCCATCGGGAAAGCGGGAGGCCAGGATGCGCAGCGCATCGTTGACCGCCATCCGGCGGTACAGCTCGTCGCGCACCAGGCGGTCCTCGGCCTTGGTGGTCAGCGCCCACAGCATCCGGGGGCCGAGCGAATTGTTCAGGACGATCCAGCGCTCCTCCTCGCGGAGCTTGAACCGGGCCAGCAGGTTCGCGCCACGCCGGCCTTGCGGGCCGTGCACCTGACGCTCCAGGGCGCTCTTCACCGCCCCGTCGAAGCCGAAGACACGGCGGGCTTCCTCGCGGATTTCGTTCGAGTCCGCGTTGAGCACCATGACGGTGGAGGCCATGTCGGCCAGCGTGTCGAAGTCGGCGAGCAGCTGGCTGACCAGGATCAGCTCCAGGCCCCATTTGCGGCCTTCGCGCGCGTCGCTCTTCACCTGCTTGGCGATCGTCTCGACACCGCCGGTCAGGTGGTACTCGTCCATGCACAGGCGCTTCGGGGTCTCCGCCACCGCGTGGTAGCGCGCCTCCCAGTACCGGACGTATTCCTCGCGCAAGCCCTCGTCCGATGGGAAGTCCATCTTCGCGATCTCTTCCGAGAACCCGGAGATCTTCGACAGGTAGACGTGCCGCGCGATCATGAACATCAGCGCGTTGTTGCGTTCGGCCTCCGGCGACTTGTGGCGTTGAGCCACGTCCTGCAGGTCGATCGACACCACCCGGGCCTCGCCGAGGTCGAGCCGGGTCGAGCGGGCGAAGATCGAGAATTTCTCGATCGCCGCCTCGAGCGAGCGCTGCACCGAGCGCACCAGTTCGGGCGTGAAGTCGGCCGCCATGATCGGCTCGCCGAGCACCCGGGCGAGATCCTCCAGCACCGGCATCGCGTGGCGCTGCGCGCGCTGCGCCGCGGTGTAGAGTCGGAGCTCCACCAGCGCGTCGACGATGCGCCACCAGCGCGTCCGGCCGCCCACCTCGATCCGGTGGTGCGCGATGATCCGGTCCAGTTCCGGATCAACATTGGGCTGGTAGATCGAGGGCGAGGACGAGAACTGCAGGTCGCTCTTGATCTGGTAGGCCCGGGTGATGAGGCGCGGGATCAGCAGCGCCGCCTCCGGGCTCGCCACGTTGAGGAGCGTCGTCAGGAAGTTCTCGACGAAGGTCCGCTCGCGATCGAGCGGCATCCGGCGGCCGAGCCCGAGATCGAACGGGTTGACGGCGTGATCGGGGGTGTTGAGCAGGCGGACGTAGTAGGCCTCGTGCCGCCGCTCCGGGGGGAGCGCGTTCCTCACGAGCTCGATGAAGCCGCTGGAACTCACGCCCACGTCGATCACGGCGAGGTACGGCAGCGCCACCCCGGCGCTGAAGGCCGTGAACTCGACGTTGAGCCGATTCATCAGCACGCTCTTGCCCGAGCCCGGCGTGGCAAGGATCAGGGTGAGCCAGAACAGCTGCTCGGGACTCAGCGCCTCGTAGGGCACCGGCTTGCCGTCGGGCGTCAGCAGCATCGACTGGCCCTGCTTGAACACCGGCGCCGTGCGATGGAACGGCAGCATGGCGGCGAGATCGCCGAGCGGCGCGATCGAGCCCGGCGGCACCTCGGCCTGGACCGTCATCCCGGCCACGGTCTCGCAGAGCGCGCGCAGCGGGTTGTGGGGCGCGTCGGTCATCACCGCCTCGCCCCAGGTCATCATCCCGCTCATCAGGTAGGACCGCCGCCGCTCCAAGAGCCCCGGATCCTCGCCGGGCTCGGTCCAGGTCGTGGCGATCACCCGGCCCTTGACGATGGCCTCGCCGTCCTCGTCGACCACGTCCTCCAACTCGCGCAGCGCCCGGAACAGGTTCTTGTTGGTCGGACTCGCGAAGGCGAGCAGGCCCGCCACCACCTTCTTGAGCCGGAAGCCGATATCGGCATCCCGCAGCGCCTCCAGATGGAAGCAGACCCGGAACGGCATGTCGGCCGTGCGGGTGGAGCTCTCCAGCAACGTCTCCAGCAGCCGGTTGAACGGCAGGATGGTCGAGGGGAACATCCGCATCACCGCGAGCGCGTAGCGGCGCCCGCCCATGTCGAGGGCGCGCATGTCGCTGGCGGCCTCGGCGTTGCCGGTCATGATCTGCCGCGCAACGGTCGGCGTGAAGAACTCGCTCACGTCATCATCGTGGCGCTCCTTGGCGCCGGGATAGCGCCGGGTGCCCGGCCCGTAGGGCGTCCAGCCGTCCGGGGTCTCGTGGTAGAGCACCGCCGCCCGGATCTGCTCCAGATCGCGCCGCCGGCCTTTGTCGTCGGGCGAGAGGATGCGGCCCTGCAGGCGGGCCTCGCCGAGCGCCTCCATGATCCGGCGCACGTAGGCGCCGTGCGGGCCGGCGAGCGCCCCCAGATGCAGGAACGGGTTCTGGGCGTCCCGGGCCGGCGGCAGCGCCTGCCAGGCCCGCCGGTTCTCCTTCTGCTGGCGGCGGACCTCCTCCGCCGTGCCGGCCGTCGGCCGGGTCCAGGCCGCGAGCAGGATCGTCTCGGAGCGCGCTCGGCCCTCTAGCACCGCGCGGCCCTCCTCGATCAGCGCCTCGACCGAGAGCCCCTTCTGGCGGGCCCGCCGGCCCTGCTGCGCGACGAAGGGGTCGAGCAGCCGCGCCGTGTTGAGCGAGGACTCGTAGGAGATCGTGAGCTGGTGGCCGGGCCGCTTCAGGATCTGCGCGACACCGCCGGCGAAGCGCTCGACGACGTTGATGAGGTAGTCGTCGCTCGACACGATCGAGCGAGTGCCGTCGATCTCGATCAGGGTGAGCTGCGAGCCGTCATGGGCGTAGACGACGGCCTCCTCGCGCTCAGGATCGAAGCCGGCGAGATCGCAGAATTTATCGGCAGTCCTCATCGGCCGAGCCCCAGGACGAGGGCGAACTGGAAGACCGGCACCGACAGGGCGAAGAGCCAGGCGCCGAGCAGCCCCGGTACGGCCGCGCGCAGCAGCGGGGCTGGCCGGACGTGCAGCGCGCAGAACACCTGGGCGCCGGCAAACACCATCGCCCCGCACGAGAGCGCGATGCAGGCCGGGTAGTAGACGTAGAGCAGCGGCGCGAAGGTGATGGCGCCGTCCTCGCCCCGCATTAGGCTGTCGTAGAACAGGCCCGTGAGGAACAGGCAGCCGCCGGCCGCCATCGCGCTGAGGTGGAGCACGCGGCGCAACGTGCGGTCGGAGCAGACCGAGACAGCCCAGGAGCGCGCCACGATGGTCACGTAGACCCCGGCGAGCAGCGTGAGCGCGACGGCGCCCCGGCTCACCGTGGGATGATCATCGAGGTAGGCCGCCGTGTTGGCGGTCAGGTTGTCGATCAGGTGCCAGTGTCCGTCGTTCATCACGCTGGTTTCCGATGCACGGGCGGCGCGCTCAGTCGGCGAAGTAGAAGGAGAGCTTGGCGATCACGACCGTGGCGCAGGTCATCGCACTGCCGATCACGGCGGCGACGACCCAGTTCCCCGCCGTGCCGTCGCCCGACGTGTTGGCCTGGTAGACCCGCACCAGCGCGTAGCCGGTCAGGAAGATGCCGGCGACGGCCGCCAGGACGACGAGCAGCCACGCGAGGACCGGCACGGTATCGATCAGCCCGCGCAGCACGTCGGAGACTCCCTTGGAGCCGTTCAAGGCTTCCTCGCGTAGGAGACGGGCAGGGTCTCGGGCCGGTAGCCCGGACCAAAGGCCGGGTCGGGCCCGAAGCCGGTGCCGGTGCCGGCGCCGGCCGCGACCCGGGCCGCGTCGAGCGGCACCACGACCGGCTGCAAGAAGACGATGCCGATCGGGAAGTTGACCGAGCTGCTGAGGGTCGGCGGCCGGGAGAAGCTGCGCGCCGCAGCGCTGGTCATGGCCTGGCCCACCGGCAGCGCCGCGCCCATGCCGGCGGTCAGCCAGTCGATGTTGCGGCCTGACTGCACGGCGAAGCCGTTGCCCAGCACCGTCTGGGTGTTGAGCTGGGTGAGCTGCTGGCCGACCTGGCCGACGCCCTGGAGCAGGCCGGCGATGACGAGGCCGCCGTAGCGCTCGAGCACGTGGTTGTCGACGTCCTCGGCCACGCCGGTGCGGGCCTGGTCGACGGTGATCGCGATCGCTTGCATCGACCCCTGGCGGCCGTCCTGCAGGATCATGGTGGTGAAGCGGATCGAGGCCTGCGTCTGGGAGTAGACGATCTGGCCCATCAGGCGGATGCCGTTGAGCGGCCCGGGCTGCTGGCGCTCGTCGAGGTCGACGATGGTCGCGAAGATCGGCGCGCCCGGATCGTCGCTGTTGAACCCGCGGTCGAGCACCGCGTACGCGACGTCGCCGGCGCGCGCCACGGTGGCGTGCTGGACCCCCGGCCCGAACGGGCCGGTCACGACCGGCCCCGCGGCGGCCCGCGGCTCGGGGGGCTTGGGCCGCTCGCCCTTGCCGAACGAGCGCACCAGGAACCCGCCCGGGCTGGGTTTCAGGAGCGTCTTGATCTGCTCGTTGATCGCCGTGACCTGCTCAGGGTCGGCCGTCGGCTGGACCGGCGGATCCCTGTAGATGACCTGCACCACGTCGCGGTCGCGGTAGACGATCTGCGGCGGGGGTGGCGCCGGGGGCGGCTCAGCCGGCTTCGGCTCGGGCACCGCTTCGGGCATCTCGCCGAGCTGCGCCCCACGCTTCTCGGCGACCACGGTCGGGGCGACGTAGGGCTTGCCCGCGCCCGCCCGCTCGTCCGCGGCCTGCCGGTTCACGCCGGCGCGCCGGTCGGCCTCGGCCTTGCCGACCGGCTTCATCATGTCGTTCCCCGGGTTCGGCGTGTTTCCCCGGATCTCGGAGGCGCCGCCCGCACCCCGGTCGATGCCCGGCGCGTCGGCGAGGATGAAGGCCGCCGAGCCGAGCGCCACCACCAGGACGACGCCCCCGAGGGCAGCCGAGGTCTTCCCGTCGATCATCGCCGTCCCCCTCAATAATCGATGCTGATGGCGGTCTCGGCGCCGTCGCCGCGCTCGGCGACGAGGCGCGAGGCCGGACGCAGGAACTCGTAGATGCGGTAGCCGGACGCCGCGTCGACCGCGGCGACCGGCTGCGGGCTCACCAGCGTGCCCTGGATCCGGACGTACATCCGCTCGCGGTAGAGCCAAGCCTGCGCCCCAGTCGCCACGAGCGCCTGCGCGCCGGAGGGCGGCGTGCCGGCGCCGAACAGGTGCAAGAGCGCCGTCGTATCGGGGGCATCCGGGCCCCGCGCGGCCCCGGCTGGCCGGCCGGGGCCCTTGCGGACTGGGCCCGTTGCCGCTGAGGCAACCTTCACGGGGGTTAGCGGCGAGGTGCCGGCGACCCGCACGGTGACGGGGATGTCCACCGTCTCGCTCTGGCCGGACAGGACCATCAGGGGGATCGGGTAGGAGACGTTCTCCAGCCGGATCAGGATGTTGCCCCAGGTGTCGAATCGGCACGGCATCAGGTTGATCGAGGTCGGCCGGTCCGCGCCCGCCGCGGCCGCGACCTGCGTCGCGCCCATCGCCACGTCCTGGCCGCAGCCCGTCCCGTCCTGCGCGAACAGGCGCGGATCGTAGGCCACCGAGGCGATCGGCCAGGGCGCGCCCTTGGCGTCCACGAAGGTGATCGGGCTCACCACGCCATAGGCGAGGTGCAGCGTCTCGGGTGCCGCCCGGCTGACCTCCTGCGTGACCGTCAGGAGGCGCGGCTCCGGCCGGGGCATCCGCCCGTTGCGGCCAGGAAAGTTGCCGGCGCCCTGCGCGTCCTGCACCGCGCGACGGACGTCCTGGATCTCGCCGGGCTTGAGGATCATGCCCTGCGTGGTCCCAAGCATGCGCTTGCGCAGCTCCTCCAACTCAGCCGCCGTCAGGGGGCGCGGGACTGGCGGAGGCGCCTGCGTGGTCGCTGCCCCCACGGACGGGGTGCCGGCCGGCGGCAGACTCATCGGCGTCACGCCGGCCGGGCGCCGCACCGCGGCGGACCCGGCCGGCTCCGCCCCCTGGCCGACATCCTGAGCGCGCGCTGCCGGGGCCGCCCACATGGCGGCCGCGACCAGGCAGCCCGAGGCCCACACTCGCACGGTCATGGCGCCACCTGGTTGGTCAGTTGCTGCGTCGAGATCACCGAGTCGATCGCGATGCCGTTCGGGTTGATCGGCGAGGGATCGATCCGCACGATCGTCATCTCCAGCACGCGGCGCTCGACCTTGGTCTCGACATTGGTGCGATAGAAGATCTGCAGCGGCACCTCGACCCGCCAGTAGTATCGACCGCCCGCCTTGCCCTCCTCGGCAATGTTGGCCGGGTCCGTCGTCACCGCCGACACGGTCTGGTAGCCGAGCACGACCTTCTGGATGATCCCGCTCTCCTGCAGGGCCGCGCGGTATCGATCACGGCCCTTGGGCGTGAAGGCCTGCGACAGGGCGTTGTTGATGAGCGCGCGCCAGTTCGCATAGTCGTAACTGTTGAGTTCGACCGCCGCGCTGACCGCGAATTCCTTCAGCCGGGCCTGGCTGATGTTGGGCTCGGAGAGCGGGATCGCCTCGCAGACGGCCTGCGCATCCGAAGTCCAGATGAACTGCTTGATCGGGAAGCGATAGAAGGCGTTGTAGAACAGCAGCAGGTTGACAACGAGCGACAGGCAGAGGAACAGCGCCAGCAGCAGGATCCAGTACCACTGGTTGCGCAGCATCATCTGGCCGGCATCGACCTCGCGCGAGATGCGATCGGCCGACTTCATGGCTCGGACTTTCCGGGTTGCTCCGGCGGGAGGGGGCGCGGCGCGGCCACGGCCCGCACCTCGCAGCCGAACACCCCGCCATCCGCCACGTAGGGGATCACCTCGGCCCGCTTCAGGCACGCGTAGGCGAGCCACATCATGGCCACGAGCGAGGCGAGCACGGCGCCCGCGAGAAAGGACGAGGCCCGGGTGTAGCCGGCGAGCCGGTCGGCCAGCGCCGACGGCGACAGGCATCCCTGGTTGGACGGCAGGCTGAACGCCCCGATCGATGCGCGGCGGGCCATCTCAGCTCCCGGTCAGGACGGCGAGCAGCTTGGCGTCGTCACCCGGCTCGTAGCCGACCATGATCGCCAGCCGTCCGTCCGGGCGCGGCACGAACATCGTCGGCACCCCGGGCCGCAACTGCGGCGCCGCGGCGAAGATCGCCGCGAAGGCCTCCTTGTTCTCGGCGAGCTTGCCCGCGACTTCTGTGGTGACGGGAGTCACGGGGGCGGTCTTTGCGTCGAACGCGCTCTCGAGCGCCGTCACCCGGTCGGGGCTGGAGAGGATCGCGGCCGCCATGCGGTTGCCGGCCTCGGGGTCGCCCAGCACCACGACCGGCACCCAGCGCGCCGCGATCCGCCCGTGCAGGGCGGTGAACGCGGCGTGGCAGTAGGGGCAGCGCGGGTCGAAGAAGATCGTCGCCACCCGGCCCTCCGGCGTCCCGGCCGGGATGTCCGCGACGCCTTCGAGCTTGGCGAGCGTCTCCGTCACCTGACGGGCGACCTTCGGGTCCTCGATCGTCGCGTAGGCAGCGTTCGCGGTCGGCGCCACGACAGGTTGCGCCACGACAGGTTGCGCCACTGCGGGCTGCGGCGCGAAAGGCTGCGCAACCTGAGGAGCGGCTAGGGCCGGCGCGGGGACGGCGGGAGCGATCGAGTTGGCCGTAGCGACTGCCGTAGGGGGAGTGGATGGAAGCGCTGCCAAAGGCTGATTAGGCGCATTCGCAACGATCTGAAGTGATAACGGGACCCAATTGTGACTTGTGGCAAGATAGACACACGCAACGAGTGATACTGCCCAGATCAAGTGTTTAGCCGCTTTCTCCATATGTGGCATACCTCGCGATAGTCGCTCATTTCTCGTGCGGGGCTCTTATTGCGAGGCCATCTCCAATGTGTCAATAAGTCCCGAGAGACAGGCGGTTGTAAGAGCTAAAAATGGAGTCGATATGATACCAAAGGCGCATCATATATCAGTGTATATTTCGAACGAAAGCGCGGATATCGAAGTTATGCTTGATGTAGCAGGCGTTATCGCACTCGGCAGGCCGCAGTAAGAGCCATGCTTTCTCACGAGTGGTGCCAGCAGCGGCGCGTAGAGGTGGGCCTGCAAAGGCGGCTTAATTTTACGTTAAGGAATACAACCGTTGCTTTATTACTTCAGGTTGGGCTCGCTTGTGCATCGCACCAAGCTGCGGCCGACCCGGCATCACTGGAGCATCAGAAGAAGAGCAGATCGAACTTTGAGTATCATAACGGGAGTGCTGAGGAAAAGCGTCCTTACCGGCGCCCTGATCCGGACGTCGACCCAACAAACTTGAGGTTCGAGGAGTTACGAGAGCGCCTCAACGCTCTCGAAGAGAGGTTGGAGCGGCTGGAATACCAGTCAAGCGTTTCAAAAAAGGTGCGTTGATGGCTGTTCCGGACCTCAGCAGCGTGCTCGCCTCGTTGAGCGAGGTGTTCCCGCTCGGCGTCAACCTGATCTTCCTTGCGATCGCCCTGCTTGGCATCTGGTATGGCACGTCCGGTCTCTACGCACTCTACAGCGTGGCGGCCGGCGAATACAAATTCTCCAACCGGCCTGTGACCGTCGATGCGGCGCTCGGCAAGCTCGCGCTGGCGAGTGCCATGATCGTCGCGCCGGTCCTGCTCTGGAAATTCGCCAACACCTTCGTGCTCGGCGGGGACCTCACCTACAGCATGTTCAACTACGGCGCGTCCCCGCGCGGCTCGAGCTGCGAGCAGATCCGGATCGCCATCACGTACTTCTTCATGTGCCTCGGCGCGCTCGCGTGGCTGGTCGCCGGCATGAAGCTCTACCACGCGACGACGGGTCACCAGGGCGGCTCCGGCTCCGCCTTCCTGTACCTCGTCGGCGGCACGCTCGCCTTCTTCGTCAACGATGTGGCCCAGATCGTCGGGAATACCATCAAGATGGACGTGTCGTTCTCGAACGTCTGCACGATGATCGGGGGCTGACGATGAAGACCCCTGCCCTGCTAGCGGCGCCGGAACAGGCCGCCGAGTTCGGCGGCCACGAAGGCGCGGAGCGGCGCCCGGGCCTCGAACATCCGGCCCTGCTCCAACTGCCAGGCGCGGTAGCGCGACACCATCGCGGTGGCGCAGATCACGATGCACAGGAGCAGCGCGCCGACGAGCGTGAACCAAGAGCGCGCGTAGATCGCCCAGGCGGCAGCCAGCACGCCGATGATTTCGGCCGCCACGAACAGCAGGACGGCCTGCCGGCGCTCGTGGGCTGCCAGTTCCCGCACGTCGGTGCCCTCCAGGGCGAAAGTGCGCCCGAGCTCGGCCAGCGAGTAGGTCGCGCCGCACTTCGGATCGTCGCATCGACGCAGGTCGAGCGACTGGGGATCGCCGAGCAGCCGCCCGCGCCGACAATCCGGGCAGGTGGCGTGGGTGCCGCCGAGCACCGTGCCGGTCATGCCCGCGAAGGTGCGGTGCTCGGGTCCGACCCGGCGGGCGAGGCGCTCTCGCGCGAACGACATGATCCCCATGGGTCCCCCTCGGCAAAGATGTTCTCTCGGATTGCCTTGTGGAACGACGCGGGGTGCGACGGCAAGCCAAAGACGATTGAAATCTTCAGGGGCATCGACATGGACCGTAATCGCATCAGATCCCTGGTTCGATTGGCATTCGTGCTGCTCGGAATGTCCGTTCTCCTGCCTGCCTGCGTCAACACCGGAAGCAGCACCTCGGGGCACGTCGACGCCAAGCTTCGCGAGCACGGGATCTGACCATGCGCCGGACGGGATGGCTCCTCTCCACCGCCTTGTGCCTCGCCGGACAACCGGCCCTGGCCCAGGTCGCCAACACCTACTGCGCCCAGAACCCGGCCGCCTGCGCGCCCGTCGCGGCGGGAGGCGGGTACGGCAACGGCGCCCCGGCCTATGGCGGTTACGGCTACGGTGCCCCAGGCTACGGGGCGGGCTACGCCGCCCCGGGCTACGCTGCCCCGGGGTATGGGGCCGGCTACGGCACCGGTTACGGCGCACAAGGGTACGGTGCCGGCTACGGTGCGCCCAGCTACGGCGGCTACCCGCCGCCGGGCTATTACGGCCCCGGCGGCATCGCCCAGGCCAACGCCCTCAACGCCATCGCCAACGGCCCGCGCATCCTGCCCGGCCAGGACGGCCAGCAGCCCTTCCCAGCCAACATCGGCGACAACCAGCCGGCCCCCGCGCCGCCGCACCCGTCGAACCAGGACTTCTCGCGCTACTCGGCCGGGGTCTTCGGCGACGCCAACCGCCCGACCAAGGTGGTCCAGCGCACGGCACGCTCGGCCGGCATCCAGGACGGCTACCGCGACGAATCGAGGCAGATCGCCGCCTACCTCGACACGCCCGAGATCAGCGCGCGGCTGGAGCAGCGCTACCCCTTCGCAGCCGTGATGGTCGGGCCCGACATCGTCCCCCCGGTCGTCTCCGAGCTGCGCGGTGTGCGCCAGACGCCGAACCGCACCCTCCTCGTCACCACCCTCGGGAGCTTCGAGATCCTGCGCGACGCGCGCGTCACGGTGCAGCCGTTGAATTGGCGCGACTACCTCACCGTCACCCCCGCTCCGGAGGCCAAGACCACCTGGACCCCGCCCAAGGGCGATGTCGAGAAGGCGAACTGGGAGGTGGGCTACGCGGGCGGCCTCGAGGTCGGGATCGCCCAGGCCCGCGCCGCCTTCGACGACGGGTTGGCACGTCTCGACCGCGATTTCTCCGGCATGCGCCGCTACCAGGATCTTGCCGCACAAGGGGCGGTCAGCCTGCCGATCGTGAAGGTGCGCGCCACCGCCCTCGAGGTCGGCCGGGACGGTCGCTCGGCCGCGGTCGAGCAGCGCCTGCTCAAGATCGTCGTCTCGCCGAAGTTCACCGGTCCCTCGACGCACGCGGCGCCGGGCCGCCTGGCGTCGGCCGCCGCCGAGCCGGCGGCGGAGTAGGTCCATGCTCTGGACCGGTGCCACCCGCTACCCGCAGGAGGACATCGTCGTGCATGGCCGCGACGAGGTCTCCCGCCTCCTCGTCCACGCCGTCGCGATCGACGCCTCAGACGTGATCTTCCAGTCCGGCCGGCCGGTGCTCGCCTCCGTCCACGGCCACCTTTGCGCGCTGACCCGGGTCTGGCTGCAGCCCTCCACGCTGGCGCGCATCGCCACCGAGCTGACCTCGACCGACTCCATCATGAGCAAGCTCTACAGCGGCCAGGACTTCGACCGCGCCATCACGATCGAGGACCGCGACGGCGCCGGCCGCGACGCCGAGCTGGTCCAGCACCGCTTCCGCATCAACGTCACGGCCGGCTACTACGAGGGCGATGTCGGCGTGCAGATCGTCTGCCGTCACATCCCGGCCGACCCGCCGACCGTGGCCACCCTCGGCGTCGCGGGCGAGCTCGTCGCGGAGTCGACGCCGGCCCAGGGCGCGGTGGTCATCGCCGGCGAGACCGGCTCGGGCAAGACGACGACGCTCGCCGCCCTGATGCGCCGCGTGCTCGAGGAGCCGACCCCGATCCACGGCAACGTGTTGAGCTACGAGGCGCCGATCGAGTTCGTGTTCGAGAACGTGCCGTCGGCGAGCTGCACCGTCATGCAGCACGAGATCGGTCTGCATCTTCCGAGCTTCGCGGCCGGCGTGCGCAACTCCCTGCGCCGCAAGCCCGCCCTCATCATGGTGGGCGAGCTCCGCGACATGGACACGATCCTGGCCAGCGTCGAGGCGGCCCAGACCGGCCACCCGATCTACACCACCACCCACGCCAACGACGTGGCGCACATCCTGCGCCGGCTGACGCTGAAGTTCCCGGCCGATCTGCAGGTCCAGGCCTTCCACGACGTCCTGTCCTCGACCCACCTCCTCGTCTCGCAGCTCCTGGTCCCGCGCGTCGGGGGCGGCCGGGTCTGCCTGCGCGAGTGGCAGGTCCTGACCGACCGGGTCCGGCGCGAGGTGGCGCGCGCCGGCATGGCCGAGGCCGTCGACACCCTGCGGGCGATCCTCGAGCGCGGCGAGGACGGCCGCTCGATGAAGGCCACCGTCATGGCCGCCCTCGATCAGGGCGCGATCGACGTCTCGACCGCCCGCCGCGTCCTCGACCGCTATGGATACCGTGATGCCCGTTTCGCGGCGTAGCCTCCTCACCGGCCTCGCGGCACTCGCCGCCCTGCCCGCCTGCGGCCTCGACCGGGCCTACGCCGCGGCGCTGGCCGGCGCCGCCGCGCTCCCGCCGCCCGTGCGGCTCTGGCTGCGGCGCGAGGGCACCCAGGAGGAGGTGAGCGCGATCGTCCGGACTCCGGACAGCTACAACGCGCGCGACCTCCTGCTGCTGTCCTGGCTCCTGCGCGATGTCGGGGATGCAAGCTCGGCGGTGTGGATCGACCCGCGCCTGTTCGACCTCCTGGCCTCGGTCCAGGGCGCGATGAGCGCGGTCCACGGCGCGGTCGTGCCGCTGATCGTCACCTCGGGCTACCGGACCCCTAAGCACAACGCCGGCCTGGAGGGCGCGGCGCGCGGCTCGCTGCATCTCGCCGGCCGGGCCGTCGACCTGAAAGCGACCGGCTACGCCCCGGACGCGGTGGCGGTCGCGGGCGCGCTCTGCGGCCGCGGCGGCGTCGGGATCTACCCGAACTTCTGCCACCTCGACATCGGCAACACCCGGGTCTGGGCCGGCGGGCGCAAGGCCCCGTCCTCGGGCCAGCCGGTGCCGGGTACCCCGATCACCCAGCCGAGGGATCCCGCGTGAGTGATCGCCACCTGCCATGGCGCTGGTCCGCCGTGCCGCTGCGCTTCTTCGGCCTGCATGGAAGCATCGCGATCTTCTTCCCCCTGCTGATCGTCACAGGGCTCAGTCGATACACCTTCCTGGCGCTGCTCCTGTACGCGGCGTTCCTGGCCTATTGCAATCATCGCAAGATGGGGCCGATGCGGTTCCTGAAATATCTCTGGGCGAAGTTTATCGAGGGTGGAAAATGGCCCGCGTTCTAGTCACCGCGTCGCACCGAATGCGAACCTCGCTGCGCATCGCCGCCCTCCTCGGCGGCCTCGCCCTCGCCGGCGCCGCCCCGGCCGGAGCCCAGACGACCGGGAACAACTGCCTGGTACGGCAGGCGGCCGACGCCGCCGTGCAGCGTCAGATCGCCCTGATCGACGCAGCCAAGGTCAACCCGAGCGCGTTCTTCAACGGCCCGAACTCCTGCATCGCCGGGGATCTGCTGAAGCGGTTCGACCTCTCGAACCTGATCCCCGACCTGTCCGGCTTCCTCACCTCGGCGGCCACGAACCTGATCTCGTCGGTCATGGACGCGGCCAAGCGGCAGGTCTGCCAGATCCTCGACGATCAGCTGCGCAATACGATCCGCGACATCAACCAGCAGATGACGAGCTTCCAGACCTCGATCACCGGCGACCTGTTCCGGCAGCTCAACGGCTCGATCTCGCCGATCACCCTGCCGAACATCAGCGGCATCGGCTCATACAACCTCATCCAGAACAGCGCATTCGGCTCGGCGCTCAACCTGAGCCAGTCCACGCAGAGCGCGTCCCCCGTGGTGGTGCAGCAGAGCGCCCCGGCTCCGGCTGCCGCTCCGGCCATCTCCGCCCCGGCCACGTCCGGCACCGGCAGCAGCTTTGGAGATATGTATCGATGATCCGCCGTGCCGTTCTGCTTTCTAAGCCCCTGTTCTTGGCTGCGGCTGGCTTTGCGCAGGCCCAGAACCTCGCCTTGCCCGTCGGCGACTGGACTTACCCACCCGCCGCAGCTCCGGAATGTAAGAGTGCGCCACTCACCATCGAAAAAAATCGGCTGATCCAGCGCATCGACCAAGAAGGCGTTCGGGGAGAGGCTCGGTGCAGGTTTTTGAGAACAAAGATGGGGTCGAAGGGCTATATATTTGTCAAAACAAAATGCGTTTGGGATGCCCATGTTCCGCAGTCTATGCGTGAAAGTCCGGACAACGACGATGACGAAGAATTTTCGATAAAGATCATCAGCGATACAAAAATCCTCTTCAACAACGTCAAGCATGAGCTCTGCTCGGCTAAGTCTGGGAGCGGACGATGATCCGCGTAGCCGCACCAACGCTGGCACTGATAGCACTCGGTTTCTCGCACGCCCCTGCATCGGCCGGCACCTGCTTGTCGGTCGACATCATGAGCCCGGCCGGGCAGCGGGTCTCCTCGCCCTACGGCGTCAACCGAACTGGCCGACCGGGTGCATCGGCCGGTTACCATCAAGGTATGGATATCGTAAATAGTGAGGGTGCGGGAACTAAGATATTCTCTGGTTCTTCCGGTTCAACATCGTTTTATAATTTTACCGGCGGAGGGGTCATTGCCGATGTCACGTCGGGGGATACCAGATTTCTCTATCTTCATATGAATACGTTGACGCTGAAGAAGGGAGAGGTCGTCACGAAGACGATTTCGGCCGGCGATCAGGTCGGCACGATGGGCTGCGCCGGCATGAGGCAGTGTGCCCCCCACCTTCACCTCGGTACGCTCCTGAAAGGTAGCGCGCTCTCCACGAGCGGCACAAACGGCCGAGCCTGGAAGATGGGTTCCGGCAAAGGCGCGAGCCCCATGACCGCCGACGCGATCAAGGAGGCACTTCCGCAGGGCTGGTACTACGTCAATCCCGAGCCGTTCCTGCCGCGCCAGCTTCCGATCTCGAACACGTACCCGGACATGGCAGGGGGGCCGCGCGACACGACCCTGCCGAAGACCTGCTCGCCCGGCGCCAACGAGGGTGCAGCCTCTGAGACTGTCTCTCGCTCCGATACCCAGTCCCGGCAGGCTGCGATCTCCGCCGCGGCAGAGAGGCCGACCGGCTCGGAGGACCATGCGGTGAAGGTGGCCAACCAGCCCAACCGCAGCCTCTACATCGAGTTGGCGCGCATCAACGCCACGGAGCTGACCACCAACACCTTCGACTACGACGCGCAGATGGATGCCGCGCTCGCCCAGCTCGTCGCCCTCTACGCCCTCGACGCGCGACCCCTGGAGGGCAAACCGTGATGCGGCTGCGGCCCCTCCTCCTTCCGGCTAGCGCCGTCCTCGCCGCCGCCCTGGCGTCCCCAATTCAGGCGCAGGGCCTCTTCCCGCAATGGGAGATCTCCCTGCAGCGCCTCCTCTCGGGAATGAAGGTTTCCGGCGCGCAGTCGAGCGCCACCACGCTCCAGACCACCAACGCGCACAAGGCAAGCGCCGAGGCTGCGGCCTCGACCCTGGTCAGCCAGGACAACGCCCTGCGCATCGCCCGCGCCCAGCATCAGTACAGCTACGACACCGGCACGGGCTACGCCGCCTGCGACGTGTCGCTCGCCATCCGCCAGGAGCGTGACAGCTACGCCTCGGCCGACAAGGTCCGTCAGACCTTCGCTGCCGCCGACAGGTCCTGGCTGACCAGCGGCGGGGACTCCGGCGCACGCATGGGCGCCAGCCTCGATCAGCGCCGGACCTTCTACTGCTCGCCCTCCGAGCAGGAGACGGGCTGGTGCACCGGCGCCAAGCCCGGCGGCTACGGCGCAGGCGACTCCGATGCAGCGCCCTGGCTGTTCAACCGGGACTACGGCCCCGAGGAGGTGATGACGGCGGCCGACTACCTCGACGTCGTCGCGCCCCTCCCCACGGTGAAGCCCAACTCCACCACGGCGGAGCAGGATGCCGACCTCGTCCAGGCCCGGCGCCAGGGCGCGATCATGAGCGGCGCCCGGGCCGGCCTCGTCGGCGTCCTCGTCGGCGGCATGGGCGGCGACAGCCGCCAGGGAGGCACGCCATGAGCCATCGCACCCCCACCGCGCTCGCCGGGCTCGGCGCCGTCATCGTGGCGATCGGCGCCGTCGACCCGGCCGAGGCCCAGACCTGCTTCGGGGTCGAGGCGCGCGTGAACATCGCCACGTCCTCGCTCACGACCGCGATCACCGGCGCGATCACCACCACCGAGGCCGCCCTGGTCGCGCAGGAGATTGCCGAGCGAGCGCGGCTCCTCTCAGCCGTGAAGGTTTTGACCGCGCAGTCGGCCGCCGGCTCGGATCAGGTCTCGAACGGCTTCCGGGCGTCGAGCGAGGCGCTCGCCACCACCGTCGTCACCCAGGACCAGCGCCAGGCCGTGGCGCTCGCCGCCCACCGCTACGGCTCGGTCGGCTACGATCCGTGCGGGTCGAACACCAAGGCGCAAAGCCTTTACACGGCGATGACCGGCTCGCCGGCCGTCCGCCGGCAGATCGTCACCCCCGTGCGGGCCCAGCCCGGACGCTACGCTGACCCGAAGGACTGGGTCGCCGACGTGAAGAACGGTGACGCCCCCGACGGCGCCTCGCTCTACAGCGGCGACACCGCGGCCGCCTCGCGGTTCATCAACACCGTCGTCGGCCCGCCCGACCCGCAGCCGCGCAACACCGGCACGAGCGCCACCAACGACCTCGACCGGCTGGAGAAGACGGGCCGGGACACCTACCGCTCGCTCACCGCCAGCGTGCTCGCCGACATCGCCGCCGATTACCGGACCGACGGGCCGATCGCGCAGGCGCGCACTCTCTCCAGCCACTGGCAGGGCAGTGACGGCGGCGCGGCGTGGGCGGCCGGCGTCGCCGGCCAGCACGCCCGCGGCATCATCCAGGATGCGGTGCGCATGGAGGCGGCCAACCTCGCCCTCCTCGCCCACCAGATCAAGCGCGGGATGCGGACCGAGGCCACGGCCGCGGCGCTGCTGCTCGCCATGGTCAACGCCCGCATCTCGAACAGCGTGCCCGCCCTGGGCCGCGGATCGTCCATCCCAGCGAGCTTCCAGACGCCATGAAGCAGCTTCTCCCCGCCGCGGCCCTCGCCGCCTTCATTTGCGCTCTCGCCTCGCCTGCGGCGGCGCAGAGCTGCTTCGTGGCCGACCCGATCTGGATCGCGGGCCACAACAGCGCCACCGCCACCCTGACCGCCCGGGTCGGCACCATGGGCACCAACGTCGCCACGCAGCGCAGCCTCACCCTGGAGATGCTGCTCTCGGCGATGAAGGTGCAGACCGCGCAGACCGCGACCAACGGCGAGCGTGAGGTGAACCTCACCAGCAACACCCAGCAGGCGGTGGCCTCGACCCTATCCCAGGTCACCCAGCGTCAGGCCCTGGTCCACGCGCGCGAGCAGTACGGCATCGACACCGGCCAGGGCGTGAACGCCTGCGGCTCGATCGACCTGATGAATGCGACCAACCGTGCCTTGGGCAACGTCACGATGACCGGCCGGGAGACCTACCGCGGCCTCGACGTGGCGCCGGGCAAGAACGTCCCGGTCCAGCAGGCGACCCGCGACCGCCTGCAGGACCCGACCAAGACCGACGCGGCGGTGCTCCTCGATCCGGCCGCCGACGACGACGACCGCAAGGCGGTGATACAGGCGATGGCTGGCCTGCCCATGCCCAAGCCCACCGCCGTGATGCCGGGCTCCGAGGCCGACCTGATGATGCTGCGCGCGCGCCGGGTCGAGGCCCTGCGCTCGCCGGCGCTGGTATCGCTCAGCGCCGTGCGGGCCATGTCCTCGGCCGAGGGCCACGAGGTCGGCAGCTCCGCCCCTTCGCCGCTCGCCCAGCTCGACGCGCTCATGGGCCAGTACGGCGGCGGGCCGCAATACGAGGCGTGGTCGGCCCGGCTCGCCGGCCAGTCCGAGCACGGGTTGCTGATCGAGCTCACCCGCATGCGCTCGATGGCGCTGGCGCTGCGCCAGCAACTCGTCGAGCAGCAGGCCCGCACCTCGGCCGTGTTCGGCACCATCCTGGCCACCCAGGCCGGCGGCAACCTCTAGGGATGACCATGCTTCGCAGGATCGCCACCGGCGCCGGCAGCCTCGGTCTCCTCGCCGCGGCGACGGCCGCCCGGGCCCAGACCACGGGCAAGGAGATCTTCACGCCGGTCCAGAACGATCTGGCGCTGGTCAACCTGCGCAAATTGCTCGGCTGCGTGGTCGACGGTGTCTGGACCGCCGCCACCTGCACCGACGACCGGCCGCTCACGGTCGCCTTGGGGTATTTCAACGTCGGCTGCCTGATCGTCGCGACGATTCTGGCCTGCTATCTGCTCTACTCGCTCGTTGCCGACACCGCCAACGACGGTGAGGCGTTCGGGCGCGGATCGAGCGCCAAGTACACCCTCCTGCGGGTGGTCACCGGCGCGATCCTCAGCCTGCCGATCAAGTCCGGCTTGTCGCTCGTCCAGATCCTCGTGGTCCAGATCGCCGTCTGGGGCTCCGGGTTCGGTGACACGCTCTGGACCCGCGTCGCCGGCACCCAGCTCACCGGTATGTACGGCACGCTCTTCCAGCCGAGCCCGCAGAGCGGGGACTTCGTGCTGCGCGGCAAGCTCGCCGATATCCTCCTCGGACGACTCTACGGCCATGTCTGCGCTCAGGCCTTGCAGCAATACGCCACCAACGTCTCCGGCAACACCAATGCCGCTTCGGTTCGCTCGAAGACGACCGACGACAGCGGGTTCCTCGGGATGTCGTCGTCGAAGTCGACGACCTATCATTTCGCAGATGCAAACGGCTATTTCCGAAAGTCTAATAATCTCTGCGGTGCTGTCGTCTACGAGTACGCCAAGCTCAGTACGAACCTGACCAACTCCAATGACCGCAGCACCATCCAGCTCCTCCTCGACCTCGCGGAGCAGCAGAGCCAGCGCAGCTTTCAGGCGGCGATCAACAGCCTCGACGGCGCCGCGAGCGGCATTGCCAGCATCATCACCTCCGGGAGCCGCGACGACGAGGCGATCCAGGCCCGGATCAAGCAAGCGATCACCTCGGCCTACAACACAGCCAACAGCAGCCTGACCGGGAGCAACAACGCCCAGCTCGACCAAGCCCTGCGCAACTACCTCACGAATGCGACCGACAACGGCTGGCTCTCGGCCGCGCTCTGGCAGCGCTCGATGAGCCTCGTCCAGGTCAAGCTCCTGGTCGCCTCCGCCGGGATGAGTGGCTCGATCCGGGTCGTGCCCCCGGCCAACATCAACACCTACATCCCCTACTTCGGACACAGCGCCTACGCGCCGCTCGCCGCGGAGGCGCAGCGCAACCTCTCCTACGTCGCGAGCTTCGGCGGCTACATCGCCAACCAGGGCTCGGGCAGCGTCGCCGGGGTCACGAGCGACAACCCGACCGCCCAGGCGGACCCGCCCAACCTGTTCGCCAAAGGCCTCGCTGCGATCTACTCGGGCATCCTCTCGCTCATCAGCCAGCCCGAGAGCACGACGTGGAAAGACCCGGTCCTCGAAGTGCAGGCCATCGGTCAGACCATCGCGAATTTCGGTGTGGGAGCAACAGCAGCCGGTGTCGGCTTCGACATGCTCGACTGGGCTCTGGGGAAGTTCAAAATCAGCGACGATGGCGCGCTGAGATCGGGTATCCAGGGGTTCGCTGGCTTCACGTATTTCCTGGCCCTGATCCTGTTCGCGGCCGCCTTCATGCTGATCGGGCTCGTACCGTTCGTCGTGATCGTCCACTTTCTGATGTCGACCTTCAACTGGTTCCTCGTCGTCGCCGAGGCGATGATTGCCGTCCCGATCTGGTTGCTCACCAAGTTCATGCCGGCCCGCTCCGACAATTTCGTCGGCAACAGCGGTCAGGGCTATATGTTCTTCCTCGGCATCCTGCTCCGGCCGCCCCTGATCGTGATCGGCCTGCTCGTCTCACTGCTGCTGATGCGGGTCGGGATCGACATCACCAACATCTTCTTCCGTGGCGCGCTGGCGATGCTCTCGCCGGACGGAACCATCGCCTACGCCATGGTCGGCACTGCCGGGTTGTTCGTCTACGCCGTCGTCCTGTTCTCGATCGTCACGCTGTCCGCAGGCCAGATCAGCGCCCTGCCCGAGACCGTGCTGTCCTGGATCGGAGCGCAGATCGAGCGCCGGGCCGCCAACAGCGCCGCCGTCGCCGCGGCCGGGATCGTTACGCCGCGCTCACCCACGCAGGTCCCGTCCCAGACGATCGGCCGGATGGTCAAGGAGACCCGCAGGGACGGCCGCACCATGCTCTCGAAGATGCGTAACAAGGAGTGATCGATGAACGACGCCACTCCTCGGGACGTCGCGACGCATTTCGGGATCGCGACCGTCTTCTCCCTCTCGGCGGTCGCGGCCCCGTTCATGCCAGAGGTGATCCTGGCCTATGCGGGATACCTCTACCTGCGCCACTTCATCTACGGCTGGCGGACCTGGCGCGCGCCAGCGCGCGTCCCATTCCACCTTGGCCTGCGCGGCTACCGCGACGCGACCACGCGTCGGCGCGGCGATGCCTCCTGGCCGATCGGGCTTGCCGCCACCGGCCAGGTCTGGCTTCGGCGCGAGGACCTCGTGCAGGGATTGAGCCTCCACAGCGACGACCCCGAGTGGCAGGCGCAGGCGATCGGCACCCTCGTATTCGGCGCCTGCCTCAACGGAATGGGCGCCATCGTCGTCCAGAGCGCCACCGACGAACTGCTGACCGATCGGATCGCCGCCGTAGCCAAGCCCTTCGGCCGGGACAACGAGATTGAAACCCTCGATCTGACGAACGCCCCCCAGCCGCCGCTGCGGATCGCCACCTCGACCTTGAGAGCCGCCATCGCCGACCTCCATCTCGGACCCGAGGCCATCGCCCTGAACAAGGCGCTCATGCCCGTGCTCGAGATGCTCGCCACCCGCTACAAGCAGAACCCGCTCGTCCTCTACGAAGCCTTCGTCGACGAGGCCGCGCTCGCCCGCCTCGTCGCCGGCACCTACGAGATCGAACGCAACACCGTCAGCGCCGACGACAACGCCTCGGCTGACGCTGCCGCCCTCAGGGAGGTACTCGCGCCGCTACAGGAACTCTCGGCTGAGAACCGCGAGATCGGACGCAAGGCCCTCATGGCCCACGCCCCGGAACTGGCGGGCTTGGTCAGCCTCTCGCTCACCCAAGGCTTCGAACTGCGGGATGCCATCGCGGCGGGAGGCCTCGTGTGCGTCCGGACGTCCTCGCCTCTCACCGCTGCCCTCGTCGTCGCGCGGTGCACCGAGGCCCTCGCATCGGCGCCCCAGGGCCATGCCAACCGCTCTCTCGTCCATATCGCCTACCCGGACGAGCTCTCGGGCGCATCAGCCAAACGGTTCCGTACCGCTGCCGCGAAGTCTGGCGCAATCGGAAGCCTCTCCCTCCCGGCTCAGCCGGTGAGCCACATCTACAAGGCCACCCGGAAAATCTGCGCGCTCCGCATCAATGGCCAACCTGGCGGAGGCGATGGCAGCGCTGTCGCGGGCAAGATCTTATCTACGATCAAGGAGTGCTCGTTCGCACTGGATATCCGGCTACCAGAGGCTCCAGAGCCGACCTTCGCGAAGGTGCCAGCAACCATAGGCAAGCATTGAGGCCCTATGCATCTGCAGGGCGAAGCGCCCGCGCGGTGCCGCTGTCGAACTGCTCGGTCAGGCTGCGGAAGTGCACCTCCTGCCGGCGCAGACCGTCGATCGTGCGCATCAACTCCATGAGCGAGTGGCCGAAGCCGCCGAGCTTCCTAACCATCAGCACGCCGTCCGGACGCGGGAAGGCGAGGGCGGCCTGGAACTCCGGCCGAACGGTGCCTGCCTTGCCAGACTGCATCTCCTTGAAGATTTTTTCGGCTGCGGCCTTCAACAGCGCATCGCGTTGTAGATCGAGGTACTGGTCCTGTTGTCGAGACGCGTACGTAGCGGACAAGCGTGTCAGCATCGTCTCACAACAGGGTATTTCTTACAATAGATTTACTACTTTATTTTCCTTACATAATCTGGGCCTTTTCAAGGGCTCGCGGTGGGGTGCCATCCGACTGTAAGGAAAACGTTCGTTTTCTGGACACAGCTGTCCGCTCTGCACGGGGTGAGAAGCGGCCACGACTAGAGCCGTGCCCGCTCACGTAGCAACGGCCAAGTCGGTATCGTAACCGGCGGC
>NZ_LSIX01000579.1:0-252 GCF_001556475.1 Methylobacterium sp. CCH5-D2
TGCCGGCCACCATCATCAGGTCGGCCATCTCGTCCACCACGATCACGATGTAGGGGAGGGGGCTGAGGTCCATCGCCTCCTCCTCGAACACCGCCTCGCCGGTGTGGCGGTCGAAGCCCGTCTGCACCGTGCGGGTGATGGTCTCGCCGCGCTCGCGGGCCTCCTTCATCCGGGCGTTGTAGCCGTCGATGTTGCGGACCGCGATCTTGGACATCTTCTTGTAGCGCTCCTCCATCTCGCGCACGGCCCATT
>NZ_LSIX01000580.1:0-1007 GCF_001556475.1 Methylobacterium sp. CCH5-D2
ACCTCGCGCCGCTCCCGCCGCGGGCGGCGGTGGCCGACATCGTCTACGCGCCGCTGGAGACCCCGCTGCTCGAAGCCGCCCGCGCCCGCGGCCTCGCGGCGGTCGACGGGCTCGGCATGCTGCTGCACCAGGCGGTGCCGGGCTTCGAGGCCTGGTTCGGGCTCCGGCCCGCCGTGACGCCGGCGCTCCGCGCCGCGATCGTGGCGGATCTCGCGGCCCGATGAGCGCGGCGAAGCGCCCCTTCGTGCTCGGGCTGACCGGCTCGATCGGCATGGGCAAGTCGGCGACCGCCGCGATGTTCGCCGCGCGCGGCGTGCCGGTCCACGACGCGGACGCCGCCGTGCACCGCCTCTACGGGCCGGGCGGGGCGGCCGCCGCGGCCATCGGGCAGGCCTTCCCCGGCACCCTGGCGCCGGACGGGTCCGTGGACCGGGGCGCCCTGCGCGCGGCCGTGCTCGACGATCCCGGGCGCCTGGCCGCGCTGGAGCGCATCGTGCATCCCCTGGTCGGTGAGGTGGCGCAGGCCTTCCTCGCCCGCCACGCCGCGGCGCCCCTGGTGCTCCTCGACATCCCGCTCCTCTACGAGACCGGCGGCGCGGGCCGCTGCGACGCGGTGCTCGTCGTCACCGCGCCCCCGGCGGTCCAGCGCGCCCGGGTGCTCGCCCGCCCCGGCATGAGCGAGGCCGCCCTCGACGCAATCCTCGCCAAGCAGTTGCCGGACGCCGAGAAGCGCGCCCGGGCCGATTTCGTGATCGACACGAGCCGGGGCTTCGCCGCGGCCGAGGCCGAGGTGGACCGGGTGATCGCCGCGGTCGGCGGCGCGGCATCCTCGTCACAGGCCTGAACCGCGACGTCCTCCCTCCCCCCTCCGCGGGGGAGGGGAGCGGGGTGGGTCTCCGCAGGCGTTGTGTGAATCTGGTAGCCCTGCAGGCAGAGCGATGGCCTATGCCGAGCGAGCCCCAACACGGATCGGGCGCGGGTCCCCTCTCCCGTGCGGGAGAGGTCTG
>NZ_LSIX01000581.1:0-7374 GCF_001556475.1 Methylobacterium sp. CCH5-D2
TGAGCTCGGCGGCCGAGGGCAACGCCAACCAGCAGAACTTCCCGGTCAAGCAGTATGGCCAGACCTCTGGCGGCAACCGCTGCTAAGGGGCGCGCCGGATGAAGAAGGCGATGAAGTTGTTCTCGTACGCCATGATTGGCGCGTTCGTGGTCGGGCTGGGCCTCACGCTCTGGGGCTCGGCCGGCATCCTCACCGGCTTCTAAGCCACAGGAAGATATGATTTACCCTGGGCCAGACTGCCGGTATCGTGGCAGCCTACGTGTCCAACACTCATGTGCAGGTCGGTGAGCTGCCAGGTCTGATCGCCGGCACGCACGCTGCCCTTGTCGGCCTCGGACAGCCCACAGCACCCGCAGAGCCAGAGGTCGAGAAGCCCAGCGCCGCCCAGATCCGCAAGTCGGTTACCGACGAGGGCCTGATCAGCTTCATTGGTGGCAAGTCCTACAAGACGCTCAAGCGCCACCTGACCGGCCACGGCCTGGATCCCCGCGCCTATCGTGAGCGGTACGGCCTGCCCGCCGATTACCCGATGGTTGCACCGGCCTACGCCGCGCAGCGCTCAACGCTGGCGCGCAGCATCGGCCTGGGCCGCAAGGCTGCGGTTGACGTAGAGCCCGAACCAAAGGCCCCGGCCGAGCCGGCAAAGCCCCGCGGGCGTCCAAAGAAGGCAGCAACCGCGTAAGACGGCACTGAGACACTGGCCCCGTCATAAGCTCGGCCATACGCCTGCTGGATCCCGCACGGGCGTCCAGCAGGCCTCTCCATGCCGATCCGGCGCGAGCACCGCTTTTTCTATCTTTCGATCGGCCGCAGCCTCCAGCCGTGATCCCCTTTCCGGCGCGAGGAGCTTACTGTGAACCAGGGGCTAGAAGCTTGGCTTTTCGGACCGATTGCGCGGATTGTTGCGCGGTGCCGGCCATGAGGCCGCCTGTCGGCCGGCCTCCGAAGCTGGATGGGGAGGAAGCATGTTCACGCACGTCATGATCGGCAGCAACGACTTGGAGCGGGCCAGGGGCTTCTATGACGCCACGTTCGCCGCGTTGGGCGGCAAGGCTGGCAGGATGGATGAGCGGGGCAGGCTGATCTATGCCTACGCGGGCGGCCGGCTGATGATCACGAAGCCGATCGACGGCAATCCAGCGACTGCAGCCAACGGCGGGACCATCGGTATCGTCGCTGCGAGCCGCGATCATGTCCTCGCGTGGCACGCGGCCGGCACTGCGAACGGGGGGACCGCGATTGAGAGCCCACCCTCGGAGCGCCCGAATGGGGCCTTCGTTGCCTACCTGCGCGATCCGGACGGCAACAAGCTCACCGCAAGGACCCAGCCGGCGCAGTGAGCCGAGCGGCCGGCGCTCAGACGCTCGCTTTCGGCCAGATCGCGCAGCGGCATGTTGAGGCCAGGCCGCCGGGAATACCGCAGCAGCGAGCCGTCGTGGCTCCGGTCGGTCCAGCGCATGCGGTTGGGCCCAGCGGAACGAGCTTCAGACCGGAGCGTTGCGCACGCTGAATTGGACCGCACTTCGGAGGTGTCCGTGCCGCGCAGATACCCGTTGCACCTCTGGGTCGTGCGGCATGGCGAGAGTTCCGGCAACGTCGCACGCGATGCGGCCCACGCGGCGGGTGCAGCACGGATCGACATTCCTGAACGCGACGTAGACGTCCCGTTGAGCACTCTCGGTCACCGGCAGGGCGATGCGCTCGGTCGGTGGTTTGCTAGCTTGCCCGAGGCCGAGCGTCCGGAACTCGCACTTGCCTCGCCCTATCGCAGGGCGGTCGAGACGGCTGAGGCCATTAGAGCGGCTGGTGGACTCGCGCCAGACGCCCCGGCCCTTCTCGTGGACGAGCGTCTGCGCGAGAAGGAGTTCGGGATCCTGGACCGGCTGACGCGGATCGGGATCGAGCAGCTTCACCCCGAACAGGCGGATCTGCGGCGCGATCTCGGCAAGTTTTACCATCGGCCCCCCGGCGGGGAGAGTTGGTGCGACGTCGTCCTGCGCCTGCGCAGCGCATTGGATACGGTCGCGCTCCACCACGACGGCAGACGCATTCTCATCGTCGCCCATCAGGTGGTCGTGCTCTGCCTGCGGTATCTTCTTGAGGAGATGACAGAGGCCGAGATACTGGCTGTCGATGCCGAAGGCGACGTCGCGAATTGCGGTGTGACCGAGTACGTCTTCTCGCCAGATGCGGGTCCAGATGGGGGGCTTGCGCTGATCCGCTACAACTTCGTCGCACCACTTGAGGAGCAGGGTACCCCCGTTACCTCCGAGACGGACGCCGACGCGGTCGCGCAATAATTGTTCGGCGACCGGCGAGAGGGACATGCCATGGCCGCTGTCACGCCTGTCACCGAGCATCTGCTGCGGAGCCGGAGGCTGCCGGATCCGGACTGCGACAGCAAGGACGATCGCGGGCGCTTGCTGATCGTTGCCGGTTGCACGGCCCTGCCGGGTGCCGTTCTGCTGGCAGCGCACACCGCTATGCGCGCTGGTGCGGGCAAGCTGAAACTCGCGGTCTGCAAGGACATAGCGATACCGATCGGCATCGCTGTGCCCGAGGCGATGGTGATCGGCCTGCCGCAGACATCTGCCGGTGGGATTGATCATTCGGCCGCGGACGTTCTGACGTCGCAGATCGAGGGGAGCGATGCTGTCCTACTTGGACCCGGCATGGTCGAAGACGACGATACCGAGCGCCTCGTTGCTGCCCTCGTCCGCAAGGCTCGCGATTGCAAGCTCGTGCTGGACGCTGGCGCCTTCGCGGCGCTTCGGGTCGAGCCCGATCTGGCACGAACCGCTCCGAACGCCGCGGTGATCACCCCGCATGCTGGCGAGATGGCAAAGCTTTTGGATGTCGAGCGCGCGGAAATCGAGGCCAACCCTCTCTCGGCAGCAAGAACTGCTGCGGAGCAGTTCGGCACCGTCACGGTGATGAAAGGTGGGCAGACATTCGTCGTCGCTCCGGATGGCCAAGCATGGTGCTACGAAGCTGGCCATGTCGGGCTTGCAACATCGGGTTCAGGTGACACCTTGGCAGGTCTCATCGTGGGGCTGCTCGCACGTGGCGCTGACCCTGCGACGGCGGCCTTGTGGAGTGTCTATGTCCACGGTGAGGCCGGGCGACGACTCGCGCGACGCTACGGGGGCATTGGTTTCCTTGCCCGCGAGATCCCTGCCGAGGTGCCCTGCATTCTCGCAGAGGTGCTGACGTAGCGGAAAGTAGGAACTTCTCGCCGAAGTCTCAGAACCTTTGGCTGTGACGCTTCGCCGTGCCGCGCAACCGTGCCCCCGCCCACCCGTTCACGCGGAAGGATTGAGGAGGCGAATATGCCACGCGTCGCGGTAGTGACCGGAGGAACAGCCGGGATCGGGCTGGCAACAGCGCAACTGTTCGCGGCCCGTGGGTGGAGCGTCGCGGTGATCGCCCGGGATGAGACGCGATTGCGCCAGGCTGAGAAACTGCTGACCGCGCATGGCCGTCCAGTGCTGGCGATCTCCGCAGACGTCGCGGACGCGGAGGCGGTGGACGCCGCGGCGGCGCAGATCGAGGCCGAGCTCGGGCCGATCCAGGCTTGGGTCAACAATGCTATGTCGACCGTTGTCAGCCCTGCCGATCAGATCAGCCCGGAGGAGTACCGGCGCGTCACCGAGACCACCTACCTGAGTCAGGTCTACGGCACGCTCGCCGCGCTCCGGCATATGAAGCCGCGCAACCGCGGCGCCATCATTCAGGTCTCGTCCGGCCTCGGCATCCGGGCCGCACCGCTGCAGGCGGCCTACTGCGGCGCGAAGTTCGCGGTCTCAGGCTTCACCGACGCTCTGCGCTGTGAGCTGATCCACGATCGCGTGGCGGTGTCCGTGAGCGTCGTCTACCTGCCTGCCGTGAACACCCCGCAGTTCGGTTGGTCCCGAACGCGCACTGGCCGCGGGCAGTACGCGCCGGACCCGGTGTTCGATCCCCGACTCTGTGCCGAGGCAATACTCTACGCGGTCGAGCATCCGCAGCGGGAGGTGTGGGTCGGGCGGACCTCCCTCATGATGGCAGCCGCCCAGGCGATCGCGCCGGGGCTTGCCGACCGGAAGGCGGCCTCGATGTGGGACGCGCAGCTCGAGGATACGGAGAAGCCGGATCGGACTGGCAACCTGTTCAAGCCGGCGCCAGGGGAAGCTGCGGTGGATGGGAGGTTCTCGTCTCGCACGCGCACGAGCCGGCATGAGTTCTGGACGAGTCGCGAACGTGACCTGCTGGTGGCGGGCATGGCTGGCGCTGCGCTTCTTGGGCTCGCGAGCGCTGCGGCTCTGGCTCCCCGGCGGCTCCTCAGACGGCTGTAAGGGCCGGCCTGGGCGGCGGTCGGCTCTGCGCTTTCGCATCCGCCGCCGTCCCGGGTGGTAAGCTTTGCAGTCCGCCTCAGTGCGCGGGACCCTGAAATGATCTCGGTTCGGGCAGAAAGCCGCAGTTCAGGGCCCATCGACGCCTACTGTGGCCGAAACCTCGACCTGGCCAGCGGTCGCTTGTTCGCTTCGAGCAGGCCAGGGCGGAAAGGGCATCCAGTCCGTGAAAGCATCCGACGCATAGCCGTGGTCGCAAGAAGCGACCCGCCAGGGCTCGCTCTCGCCAAAGCTCCCCGGATCCCAGCGGATGACGGCTCGGCGGTCTGGCTCGCGCCGATTGATGGCGATGATCCAGCGGCCGTCACGGGGCGCCCGATCCATGAGCCGCCAGCTCCACATTGCTTGATCCTTGGATCTTCAGGCCTAGGGACCCCTAACGCTGGATCAGGTCAGATCGTTCGGTTTGCTTGATTTAAGTTTTCAATCCGTCATCGATCCATCCGGGGCGAGGCGTCCAGCGTCTCTCGCCTCAACTAAACTACGGACGGCATCGACCAGCGCCTCCGGCTCAAAGGGCTTCTGCAGGAAGCGAGCACCTGCTGGCATGGCGTCTGTCTCGGGCATGATCACTCCCGAGATGATCAGCACGGCCAAATCCGGCCAGCGAGCCGCCACGGCCTTCGCCAGCATCAGCCCCGTAAGCGGCTCGCCGTCTAGATCGATGTCGGCGACAATCACCCGCAATTCGGTATCAGCGCCGAGCGCCGAGGTCGCCGCCTCGACCGTCGGCGCCTCGATGACCCGAAGGCCGGCATCCCGAAGGGCACTGGCGGCTGCCATCATCTGAACCGGCACGTCCTCAACCAAGAGCACTGCAAACGTGCTTGGCGCGTAACCGCCTTCCATGATCACCCCGCATTCGTCTCGGCTCATCCTGAACGCGGGCGGTGCGGCTTCCGCCCCATCACGGATTGCGGCGCGGTCCACACGAGCCAGCCTCTACCGTTCCAAGGCTCGCCCGATCTGCCCGCTATCCACAGACGCGCCGATCGTCGCGGCCACGCTGGTTGAACCCTGCCGCCCGGTGATGCTTGTTCCGCAAACGTTCTGGTTTTGCGGAGGCGCTCGGATGCACTGCAACCCTGTCGAGGTCGTGCCATCCGAGGCTAAGCGGATCGCCTACGCCTACCAGCTGGCGGCCGATGGGGACGCTCGGGCCGCGCTCGTCCACGCGATCGACGACGCCCTCACCGACCTTGCTGAGGCCGAGCGGCGCTCCTTGCGCAGCGATCGGCTGATCTCTCGAGGGTTCGACTGGGGCGGCGTCCCCCTTACCGGCCCCAAGGCATGAGCCTCCGTCAGGTTTCTGAGCTGTCCCTTAGGGGCACAGCCACGATCCGCATCCGTTGCTCGGGCAGGCGCTCTGCGCCGGCTTCCCCTCGCCCGCCGACGACTTCCTGGAGGGCGCGCTCGAGCTGCCGCGTTGGCTCGTGCCGAACCCGCCAGCCACCTTCCTCTGGCAGATCAGCGGCGAGAGCATGCGCGGCGCCGGCATCTTCGACCGGGATCTCGCCTGCGTCGACCGGAGCCTGACGGCGGGACGCGATAGCATCGTGGTCGCGGTGGTCGGCGGGCAGATGTCTATCAAGCGGCTCGTCATCGGGGGCAACCGCGCGCGGCTTGCCTTCGACAACCCGGACCTGCCCGCCTTCGCCGTCGAGGATCTCGAGGAGGCGGCGATCTGGGGTGTGGTGCGCTTCACGATCCGCTGGCACCTCGTCCGCGAGCGGCTCGGCCGATGAGCCGGGCGCTGGCCTTGATCGACGGTAACAGCGTCTACTGCTCGTGCGAGCGCGTGTTCGACCCCAAGCTCGCGGGCGTGCCGGTCATCGTGCTCTCGAACAACGACGGGTGCGCCATCGTGCGGACCGCCGAGGCGAAGGCGCTCGGCATCCGCATGGGCGAGCCCTTCTTCAAGATCCGGGAGATGTGTCGCAGCCAGGGCGTGCGGGTGTTCTCGTCGAACTACACCCTCTACGGCGACATGAGCGCGCGTACCAACGCGGTCTACCGGGACTTCTCACCCCGGGTGGAGATCTACTCGATCGACGAAAGCTTCCTCGACCTATCCGACGTGCGAGCGGACCGGCGTGTCGAGCTCGCCCGCGACCTGCGGGCGACCGTGCGCGCCTGGACCGGCATCCCGACCTGCGTCGGCATCGGCCCGACCAAGACGCTCGCCAACCACATCGCCAAGAGCGTACCAGACCTCGACGGCGTCTGCGATCTGACCGACCCGGTGGCCTACGACCACTGGCTCTGCCGGATCTCGGTCTCGGAGGTCTGCGGCATCGGCCGCGCCTCGCTCGCGAAGCTTGAGGCGCTCGGCGTCGACACGGTAGCGGACCTACGCCACCTCGACCCGCGGCCGGTGCGCAAGGCGATGACGGTGGTGGGCGAGCGCATCATTCACGAACTGCGGGGGCTCGCCTGCCTGCCCCTCGAGCTGATGCCGGTCCAGCGCAGGGGCTGCGCGGTCACCCGCTCCTTCTCGTCTCGCGCATCACGGATCGGGCGACGCTGGAGCAGGCGGTCTCCGCGCACGCGACGCGCCTCGGCGAGAAGCTGCGGCGCGGTGGACTCGCCACCAACCATGTCAGTGTCTTCTACCACACCAGCGAGCACGACCGGGCCGACCCGATGCGCGCGGTCTCCACGACTGTCATGCTGCCGGAGGCGACGAGCGACACGCTCGCGCTGATCAAAGCGGCGCTGCTCGGCGTCGCCAAGACCTGGCGCGAGCCCGGCGAGCGGCCGTGGCGCTACAGCAAGGCCGGCGTGATCACCACCGACCTGATGCGGCTGGAGGACAGCCCGCGGGCGTTGATCGGGCAGATGGACCGCGAGCGCTCGGGCCCGCTGATGGCGGGGATCGACGCCTGCAACGCGCGTTGGGGCGCTGGTGCCGTCGTGCCGGCGCGCGCGGGCGTGCTGGAGAAGCGGGACTGGAGCACGAAGTTCGAGATGCGCACGCCGCGCT
>NZ_LSIX01000057.1:0-6043 GCF_001556475.1 Methylobacterium sp. CCH5-D2
TCCCGGCCCGCCCCGCCTTCGTGGACCTCGGCGACAAGCCCGGCTGGAGCGGCCGGCCCGGGATGAGCTGGACCTACGGCGCCGCGGCCGAGATCGTCGCCCGCCTCGCCCGCGGCATCCGCGCCTGGCGCCTCGCGCCGGGCAGCCGGGTCGGCCTCTGGTTCGCGGGCAGCAGCGAGTCCCTCGTCGCCCACCTCGCCGTGGAGGCCGCCGGCCACGTGCCCTGCCCGATGCCCGCCGCCTGGGAGGAGGCCCAGGTGCTGGCCGCCGTGGAGGCCGCCGGGATCCCGGCCGTGCTGACCCAGGCCCGGCTCGGCGGCCGCCGCCCCGCCGAGATCCTGTGCCGGGTCGCCCTGCAGCACTTCGCCCTGCGCTATCTGGCCGCCTTCGGTCCCGACGTGCCCGACGGGGTGATCAACCTCGACGCCCTGGCGCTGGAGCGCGGAACCGGCCCGGCCGAGGCGCCGCCCCCCGCCCGCGGCCTCGTGAGCTTCGCCGGGCGCGATCCCGCGCGGCCCGTCTACCGCCCCGGCGAGGCGCTGCTCGCGGCGGCGGCCCTGCACCTCGACGCCGCCCGGATCGGCCCGGGCGAGCGCCTGCTCACTCTGCTCCCGCCCGACGACCTGCGCGGCCTCGCGACCGGGCTCGGGGCCGCCCTGGTCGCGGGCGCGACGCTCGCCTGCATGCCGGTGCTCGACGCCGCCGCCCTGCGGGGGGCGCTCACCGCGGCCGAGCCCCGGGGGCTGCATCTGGTCGCGCCCGCCTTCCTGGAGAGCGTCCTGCACGAACTGCCCCTCGGCGGCCTGCGCGCGCTGACGCTCGCCCACCGGGCCCCGGCCCGGCTGACCGCGCGCCAGCTCCGGACCGGCCGTCTCGACGGGCCCCGCATCGTCGACGCGCTCGCCCTCGACGAGGAGGCCCTGCTGAGCCGCGCCCGCGGGGCCGACGACATCGCCCTGGCGCTCGCCGATCCCGCCGGCACGGCGCTGCCCGCCGGGCTGATGGAGCTGCGCTGCGGCGCGGACGGCAGCCTGAGCCTGCGCGGCGCCGCCTGCCGGGCCGGCCCGATCCGCGACGGGATGCCCGCCCTGCCCGGGGCGGAGGCGTGGCGCCCGGCCCCCTACCGCGCCACCCTGCTGGCCGGGACGGCCACCGGCCTCGTGCCGGCCGACCAGCCGGTGCCGGCCGACCAACCGATGCCGGGCTGAAGCCAGGTTCCGGTCCGACGACCGATGCCGGCCCGGACCGGGGACGCCGACTTTTTCGGATGAGCCCGATCGGGCCCGGTCGAGGGAGGCGGTCGGGGCCGCGCCGCGTCCGGCCGGCCGCCCGTGCCGGCCCCCGAAGGGCGGCGTGTCGTGCCTTTTCAGGGCGTTGCGCGCGCGGGCTCGTGCTCCGCGCGAGCGCGCGGGCGGATTTTTCGCGCGCGGTTCATGTGCGGCTCAGGCGGGCCGCCCTATCTTCGCACTGCAAACTTGCCGGCGAACCAAATCGCGTTGCCGCAAGTTAACGCCGCGGGCCTCTTCCCACGAGGCGCACGATAGGATACCGCTCAAGCTTATGGGTGCGCTGCAACAAGTGCTGGTGGTCGATGACGGCGTCCGCGCCGTCGACCACTCACTCGCCGGCGAACTGGCCGAGCTCGGCTACGCCAGCGTCACGGCCTCGCTCGAGGCGGCCGACGACGTCCTCGCGGTGATCGCGCGGCCGGCCGCCGTCCTGCTCCAGGCCTCCTCCAGCCGCGATGCCGAGTACCGGCGCCGCGCCGAGCGCCTGCGTCACCAACTGCGCGACCGCGGCATTCCGATCATCGACATCGACGCGAGCCGCACCCGCGGGTCCGGCGGCCCCGTCGATCTCCAGAGCCGCATCGGCGCCTACGTGCTGCAGGAGCCGGAGCGCTAGGGCGCCCGATTCGTTCCCCATCCCGATGTCTAGGCGCGGATGATGGCATCCGCGCGACACCCTCTCCCCCCTCGCCTACAGGTCGCCGCATCGCCGCGCGGTGACGGCGCGCACGCAACCGGCCGGGTTCAGCGTCGGGCCCGCATCAGCTCCGGCACACCGAATCGCGGCAGCACGCCCTCGCGCATCACGGCGCGGCGCAAGGGACCGACCGCCTGCATGGCGACGAGGCCGAGGCCGCGCAGCGCATCGACCGGCGCCAGCGCCGAGAGCAGGCTGCGGTTGAGCCCGTTCACGGCCGCGGTGCGCAAGGCGGCGTCGCGGCGGCGGTCGCGGGCGAATCCGGCGAGCGCGGCGCGCGAGCCCGGGTCGCGCCCGTCCGCGACGGCCCGGCACACGGCGTCCCGCAGGGCGGCGGCGTCGCGCATCCCGAGGTTCAGCCCCTGGGCGCCGATCGGCGGGAAGACGTGGGCCGCCTCCCCGATCAGCGCGAGGCGGTGGGCCACCGGGCTCGCCACCGAGAGCCCCCGCATCGGTACCCGGCCGCGCGGCCCGTCGATCCGCATCCGCCCGAGCATGCCCTTGGCCTGGGCCTCGATCGCGGCGGCGAGGCCCGCCTCGTCCAGCGCCGAGAGCGCCTCGGCCCGCTCGGTATCCGTGACCCAGACGAGGCTGGAGCGGTGCCCGCCCGGCAGGGGTACCAGGGTGAAGGGTCCCTGCCTTGTGTGGAACTCGGTCGAGACGTCCCGGTGCGGCCGCTCGTGGGCCAGGATCGTGGTGAGCGCCGCCTGGGGGTAGGACCAGTCGCGCACGGCGATGCCGCTGCCCACGCGCAGGCGCGAGCGGGCGCCGTCCGCGGCCACCACGAGGCGGGCCGCGACCGCGCCGCCGCCTGCCAGCGTCAGGCGGGCCTCGGCCTCGCCGGCCCGGCAGATGTCCGCGTCCTGCTCGATCAGCGCGAGGTTCGGCGTCTCCCGGGCGCGGGCGCGGAGCGACTCGACGAGGCCGGCGCTCTCGACGTTCCAGCCGAAGGCGTCGAGCCCGATCTCGGTGGCGTGGAAGCGGGCGGGCGGCGGGCGGAACAGGCTGCCGGTATCGTCCACGATCTGCAGCACGGCGAGCGGCGCGGCCTGGGGGGCGAGCGGGCCCCAGGCGCCGAGCGCGTCGAGGAAGCGCACCGAGCCGTCGAGGAGCGCCACGGTGCGCCCGTCCGCCACGGGGGCGTGCCGGCCGACGAGGGCGGTCGAGACGCCGGCCTGCGCCAGCGCCAGCGCGGCGGCGAGCCCGGCGGCGCCCGCGCCGACGACGGCGACCTCGGTGCGGGTATCGGTCACGGGCTGGGCCTCCGGCGGTAAGCGGCGTCTTACACTGTCAGATAGGACCGCGTACCGGGTCCGTCGCGGGTGCGCCGATGCCGCGGCGGTCCTGGATTCCAAAGGTCGAGACCTTTGGCGGGTGCAGGGCAGAGCCCTGCCGTTGATCTCTGCCCCCGGCAGAGCCGGGGGCAGAGATCAAATCCGGGGCTGCACCCCCCGGGACCCCGCCTGCAGCGCCTTTAGGCGCCGAAAGGGACTCGTCCCTTGGGGATCCCAGGACTCGCTACGCCGCCTTCTTCGCCTTGCGGGCGATGCCGGCGAGGCTGCGCAGCACCTCGGTCGCGGTCTTCAGGCGGGCCGGGATCGTGGTGAGCTCGCGGATGAAGACCACGCTCATGTCGGGCCGCACCTTGGCGAAGGAGCCCTGCTCGGCCACCAGCGCCACCAGCCCCTGCGGGTTGGCGAAGCTCCGTTCGCGGAAGTGGACCACCACGCCCTTCGGCCCGGCCTCCACCTTCTCGACGTTGGCCGCCATGCAGAGCAGCTTGATCGTGCCGATCTTGAGGAGCTGCTCCACCTCCGGCGGCAGCGGCCCGAACCGGTCGATCAGCTCGGCCCCGAAGCTCTCCATCTCGGCGTCGTTCTCGATGGTCGCGAGCCGCCGGTAGAGGGCGAGGCGCACGCCCAGATCCTCCACGTAGGTCTCGGGGATGGTGACGGGCGCGCCCAGCGCGATGGTCGGCGACCACGCCTCCTCCGGCACGTCCTCGATGCCGGCCTTGAGCGCCATCACCGCGTCCTCCAGCATCTGCTGGTAGAGTTCGTAGCCGACCTCCTTGATGTGGCCGGACTGCGCGTCGCCCAAGAGGTTGCCGGCCCCGCGGATGTCGAGGTCGTGGCTTGCCAGCTGGAAGCCCGCGCCGAGCGTGTCGAGGCTCTGCAGCACCTTCAGGCGCTGCTCGGCCTGGGCGGTGAGCGTGCGGTTGGCCGGCGTCGTGAACAGCGCGTAGGCGCGCGCCTTCGACCGCCCGACGCGGCCCCTGAGCTGGTAGAGCTGCGAGAGGCCGAACATGTCGGCCCGGTGCACGATCAGGGTGTTGGCGGTCGGGATGTCGAGGCCCGATTCCACGATCGTGGTCGAGAGCAGCACGTCGAACTTGCCCTCGTAGAAGGCCGTCATCACGTCCTCCAGCTGCCCCGCCGCCATCTGGCCGTGGGCCACCGCGACCTTGATCTCGGGCATCTCCGCGTCGAGGAACTTCTTCACGTCCGCCAGATCCTCGATCCGAGGGACGACGTAGAAGGCCTGGCCGCCGCGGTAGCGCTCGCGCAGCAGCGCCTCGCGGATGGTCAGCGGGTCGAACGGCGTCACGAAGCTGCGCACCACCAGCCGGTCGACCGGGGGCGTGGCGATGATCGAGAGTTCGCGCACGCCCGTCATGGCGAGCTGGAGCGTGCGGGGGATCGGGGTCGCCGAGAGGGTGAGCACGTGCACGTCGGCCTGGAGCGTCTTCAGCCGCTCCTTGTGGGCCACGCCGAAATGCTGCTCCTCGTCTACGATGATCAGGCCGAGGTCCTTGAAGGCGATGTTCTTCGCGAGCACCGCGTGGGTGCCGACCACGATGTCCACCGTGCCCTGCGCCAGCCCCGCCCGGGTCTGCTTCAGCTCGCCCGCGGAGACGAAGCGCGAGAGCTGGGCCACCTGGACGGGCAGCCCTTTGAAGCGCTCGGCGAACGTCCGGTAGTGCTGGCGGGCGAGGAGCGTAGTGGGCACCACCACCGCCACCTGCTTGCCGGAGATGGCGGCCGCGAAGGCCGCGCGGAGCGCCACCTCGGTCTTGCCGAAGCCGACATCGCCGCAGACCAGCCGGTCCATCGGCCGGCCGGCGTTGAGGTCGGTGAGCACCGCGTCGATGGCGTTGGCCTGATCCTCGGTCTCGTCGTAGGGGAAGCGCGCCGCGAACTCGCCGTAGAGCCCGTCCGGCGGATGCAGGCGCGGCGCCTGCCGCACGAAGCGCTGCGCGGCGACCTTGATCAGCTCGCCCGCCATCTCGAGGATGCGGCGCTTCATCTTGGCCTTGCGGGCCTGCCACGCGCCGCCGCCGAGGCGGTCGAGCGCAACCTCCGAATCCTCCGAGCCGTAGCGGGTCAGCAGCTCGATGTTCTCGACCGGCAGCAGCAGCAGGCCGCCGGTGTACTGCAGCTCCAGGCAATCGTGCGGGGCGCCCGCCGCCGTGATGGTCTTGAGGCCGACGAAGCGGCCGATGCCGTGGTCGGCATGGACCACGAGGTCGCCGGGCTGGAGCGCCTGCACCTCCAGAATCACGTCCTGCGGCCGCTTGGCCTTGCGCTTCTGGCGCACCAGCCGGTCGCCCAGGATGTCGCCCTCGGAGACCACCGCGAGCTCGCCCGCGACGAAGCCGGCTTCCAGGCCCCAGACCGCGACCGCCGCGTCGGTGCCGCGCTTGAGCGCGTAGACATCGGTGAGCCGGGTGATCGCCACGGGCTTGCGGAAGCCGTGGTCGCTGAGCACGCCGCAGAGCCGGTCGCGCGAGCCGTCGGACCACGCGCCCAGGATCACGTGATGCCCGGATCCCTGCAGCTCGCGGATATGGGCCACCGCCGCGTCGAACACGCTCGCCGACTCGCTCTGGCGCTCGGGCGCGAAGTTGCGGCCCGCCCTGGCCCCGCAATCGATCACCGCGCGGGACGCGGATTCGGGCTCCGAGAACGGGCTGAGCTGGACGGTGCGGGCGGTGCCGACCCGCTCCTTCCACTCGTTCGGGGTGAGGTAGAGCGCGCGCGGCGGCAGCGGCTTGTAG
>NZ_LSIX01000582.1:0-4383 GCF_001556475.1 Methylobacterium sp. CCH5-D2
GGCGAGGCGCATCTCTCGACGCCCCGCCGGACCCGGCCGCCGATCGACAACGATCCGCTCCCTGAGATCTTCATCGACCCGCGCATCGAGGCCTTCGTCACCGCCAAGGCGGAGTTCCGCCGCCGCACCACCGTGACGCCGCGCTCCATGGCGGAGTTCGTGGAGGCGCGGCTCGCGGCGGACGGCAGCTTGCGCGGGTCCGAGATCCCGGTCACGGACATCGACGCCTTCGTGGTGTTCCAGCGCCTGCGCGAGATCGACGTGCTGTTCGAGGGCGAGTTGGGCGCCCGCTACGGGGTCACGCACCTGACGGAACGGGTCTCGAACGGCTGGCTCGACTGCCCGGATTTCGTGCTGCGGCGTGTGGGGGAGGGTCCTGCCGTCGACACAGCCGCGCACGTTTCCAAGTAGCCGCAGGACCGCCGACGGATCCCCTCTCCCCGCAGGCGGGGAGAGGGGAGGTGCCGCTTCCGTAGACGACCTCGTCCGCCTCAATACCCCAGCGCGCTGCCGTCCTTGCGCGGGTCCGACCCCGCGACCAGCGTGCCTGTGGCGTGGTCGATCCAGATGATCTGGCCGCCCCCGATCGGCAGCGGCGCCGTGACCGCCTTGTGGCCCCGGTCGCGCATGCCGGCCAGGATGTCGTCCGAAAACCCGGTCTCCATCTCGACCACGCCCTCGTAGGCGAAGCTGCGCGGCGCATCGAGGGCCTCCTGCACGTCGAGGCCGAGGTCGATGATGTTGGTGAGGAGCTGGACATGCCCCATCGCCTGGTAGTGCCCGCCCATCACGCCGAAGGGCGCCACCGCGCGGCCGTCGCGCATCAGCATGCCGGGGATGATCGTGTGCATCGGGCGCTTCTTCGGCGCGATCGTGTTCGGGTGGCCCGGCTCGACCCGGAAGCTGTAGCCGCGGTTGTGCAGGAGCACGCCGCTCTCCGGCGCCAGGATGCCGCTGCCGAAGCCCTGGAAGATCGAGTTGATCAGCGAGAGCGCGTTGCCGTCCCGATCGACCACGCTGAGATAGACCGTGTCCCGGTGCGCGACCTCGTTGACGATCTCCGGGTAGACCTCCGGCACGCTGGCCCGGGCCATGTCGATGGCGCCCCGCGCCGAGGCCCGCCACGCGTCGGAGAGGAGGTGCTCCACCGGCACGCGGTGCAGGCTGGGATCCGCGAAGAGCGCGTCGCGATGGTGGTAGCCCTGCTTGCACACCTCCGCGAGCAGGTGCGCCCGGTCGAGATCGGAGAGCGCCGCCACGTCGAAGGGCGTGAGCACGTTCAGCATCATCAGGACGGCGAGCCCCTGGCCGGAGGGCGGGCACTCGTAGACGTCGTAGCCGCGGTAGCGCGTGGTGATCGGCGTGACCACCTCGGGCGCGGCCTCGGCGAAGTCCTGCTCGGTGTGCAGCCCGCCGAGCTCCCGCAGGCGCGCGACCATGTCCCGGGCGACCGGGCCCTCGTAGAAGCCGCGCGGGCCTTCTTCGGCGATGCGCCGCAGGGTGGCGGCGAGCTGCGGCAGGCGCACGGTCGCGCCGATGGCCGGTGCCTTGCCGTCGACGAGATAGGTCGCGGCGGCGCCCGGATCGTGCGACACCCGCTCGACGCTGCGCGCCCAGTCCCAGCCGACCCGCGGCTGCACCGGGAAACCCTCTTCGGCGTAGCGGATCGCCGGCTGGAGCAGCTCGCCGAGCGTGCGCGTGCCGTGCTCCTCCAGGAGCTTCGCCCAGGCCGCGACCGCACCCGGGACCGTGACCGCGTGCGGCGAGGTCGGGGTGATGGTGACGCCGTTCTCGAGGTACCACGCGTCTGAGGCCGCCGCCGGGCTGCGGCCCGAGCCGTTCAACGCGTAGGGCACGGCCGCCCCGCGCGGCGCGTAGAGCGCGAAGCAGTCGCCGCCGATGCCCGTCATCAGCGGATCGACCACGCACTGCACGGCCACAGCGGCGATTCCCGCATCGACCGCGTTGCCGCCCGCGCGCAGCACCTCGATCGCCGCGAGCGTCGAGAGCGGGTGCGAGGTCGCCACCGCCCCGTTGCCGGCGTAGACGGGCGAGCGCCCGGGCCTGCTGAAATCTCTCACGACGCTGAAACTCCCGGTTGATGCGGTGGACGGACCCGTCCCGTCCGCGCGCCCGAACCGAACGCGGGCGCGGCTACCGCAGGATGCACAAGGCATGCGGCATGCCAAGATGGCCCGTGCGACGGATCGCGGGCCGCGTCGCGCCCGTGTCAAGCCGCCGGCCCGCTCGGCTGCGGCCTTCCGCCCCGCGCCGCGAGCGGTTGTCGCGGGGGCGCAGCGAACGATGTGGCTGCATCACGATCGTTGCGGCTCACCCAGGCTGTCGTCTCCGGATGCAGATTCACCTCGATGCCATCGGCGGGATGGCCGGCGACATGTTCGCCGCCGCCCTGCTGGACGCCTTCCCGGAGCACGAGGCCGGGGTCCTCGCGAGCGTGCGGGCGGCGGCGCGGGGCGCGGACTGCGCGCTCATCGCCCACAACGACGGCGTGCTGCAGGGGCGCCGCTTCGTCGTCGCGGAGCGGGACGAGCCAGGCCATCACCACGACCATCACCATGCCCATCACCACGCGCACGAGCCTGCGCACGGGCAGCACGGCGCGCACGCCCACCGGCACTGGTCGGAGATCCGCGCCGGGCTCTGCGACGCCGGTCTCGACCCCGCGGTGCGCGACCACGCGCTCGCGATCTTCGGGCATCTCGCCGAGGCGGAGGCGCGGGTGCACGGCATCCCGGTCGCGGACGTCGCCTTCCACGAGGTGGGCGCGCTCGACTCGATCGCCGATATCGTGGCCGCCGCCCACCTCGCGGCCGCGACCGGCGCCACGCGCTGGAGCGTGTCGGCGCTGCCGCTCGGCTCCGGGCGGGTCCGCACGCAGCACGGATTCCTGCCGGTGCCAGCACCCGCCACCGCCCTGCTGATCGAAGGCTTCGCCACCATCGACGACGGCGTGCCGGGCGAGCGGGTGACGCCGACGGGCGCCGCCATCCTGCGCCATCTCTGCGGGCAGGGCGGCCCGTCGCGCGAGCCCCGCAGGCTCGCCCGCAGCGGTATCGGCTTCGGCACCCGCACCCTGCCGGCCCTGAGCAACTGCGTGCGGGCCCTGGTCTTCGCGGAGGCCGGGAGCGGCGCGCGCGCGGTCGGCCGCCACCGCGACCTCGCGGTGATCGAGTTCGAGGTGGACGACCAGTCGGCGGAGGATCTCGCCATGGGCCTCGACCGGCTGCGGGCGCTCCCGGACGTGCTCGACGCGGTGCAGATGCCGGTCTTCGGCAAGAAGGGGCGGATGATGACCCATGTGCGGGTGCTGGCCCGCGCCGAGGCGCTGGAAGCCGTCGCGGAAGCCTGCTTCCGCGAGACCACCACGATCGGCCTGCGCCACCGGATCGACTCGGGGATCGCGCTCGACCGAACGAGCCGCACGGTGGCGGTGGGCGGCCACGACCTCCGGGTGAAGACGGTGGCGCGGCCGGGCGGGGCCACCGCCAAGGCGGAGGCCGACGACGCCCTGGCCCACGAGGGCCACGCCGCCCGCGAGAGCCTGCGCCGCGCGGCCGAGCAACTGGCGCTCGCGGAGCACGCTGACGAGGATCGGACATGAGCGCGTCGCTGGAAAGCCTTCTCGCCGGGATGGGGCCGCTCGCGGTGGCGGTGAGCGGCGGCGTCGACAGCCTGACGCTCGCGACGCTCAGCCAGCGCAGCCTCGGCCGGACCGGGATGCTCGCGGTCCACGCGGCCTCGCCGGCCGTGCCCGCCGAGGCGACCGCCCGCGTGCGGGCCGAGGCCGCCCGCCAGGGCTGGCGGCTGCGCGTGATCGAGGCCGGCGAGTTCGCCGACCCGCAGTACCGGGCGAACCCGGTCAACCGCTGCTTCTTCTGCAAGACGAACCTGTACGGCGCGATCCGCGGGGTCACCGACCGGCAGATCGTGTCGGGCGCCAATCTCGACGACCTCGGCGAGTACCGGCCCGGCCTCGACGCGGCGCGCGAGCACGGGGTGCGCCATCCCTTCGTGGCCGCGGGCCTCGGCAAGGCGGCGGTGCGGGCGCTGGCGCGGGAGCTGGGCCTCGGCGAGGTCGCCGAACTCCCGGCCTCGCCCTGCCTGTCGAGCCGGGTCGAGACCGGCATCCGCATCGAGCCAGAGACGCTCGCCTTCATCCACGCGGTCGAGCGCATCGTCGGGGGGGCGCTCGCAGCCGGTGGGGCGGAGGCGCGGGTGCGCTGCCGCGTCCGGGCGGAGGGCGTCGTGGTGGAACTCGATCCGCGCTGCCTCGCGCTCCTCGACACGGGCCTGCGCGCGGATCTCGGCAGCGCGATCCGCGAGCGGGCGCCCGCGCCCGCGCTCGCCGGCCCGGTGCGGTTC
>NZ_LSIX01000583.1:0-3899 GCF_001556475.1 Methylobacterium sp. CCH5-D2
CGTGGACGCCGTTGGCCTTGGCCGCCGCCTCGAACTGCTCGAGATAGGTGTCGAGGTTCGCGAGCGTGTGCTGCTTGATCTGCGAGGCGAGCTCCCGCAGCTCCTCCCATTCGGGAATGCCGTGGGCGGCCGTGTCGCGCTTGCGGCGCAGGTCCCACAGCCGCTCGTCGTGGGCGGCGGCGTGCAGCGGCGCGGCGAGGAAGCGCTCGGCGGCCTCGCCCTGGTCGATCGGCCGGTCGCCCCGGATCTTGGCGCCGCGGGGCTGGGGCTCGCGCTGGGCGGGCGCCTGGATCGGCTTCGAGGTGCCCTCGGCGTGGTCGAGGCGGCGCCCGTCCTGACCGCGCTCGCTCGCGTCGTCGGGCGCGCGCACGGCCGGGTTGACGACCCCCTCGCGCTCGCGGGGGTGAAGCTCCTCGCTCATGCGGCGGCTCCGTTCAGCACCTGGGCGATGTGGATGTACTTGAGCGGCAGGCCGAGGCGCTCGGCGCAGCCCTTCTGGTGCATCAGGCAGGAGGAATCGGCCGAGACCACGTACTCGGCCCCGGCCCGTTTCTGGTCGGCCACCTTGTCGTAGCCCATCTTGGCCGAGACCGCCGGCTCGAAGACCGAGAAGGTGCCGCCGAAGCCGCAGCACTCGTCGGGCCGAGCGAGGTTCACGAGCTCCACGCCCTCGACCTTCTGCAGCAGGTTCAGGGGCTTGGAGAAATACGGCAGGTTCAGCTCGGACGGGCGCGCGTGCCCGATGCCGCGCAGCGCGTTGCAGTTGGCGTGGTAGGCCACCTTGTGGGGAAAGCGCGCCCAGGGCAGCGCCTCGACCTTCAGCACGTCGTGCAGGAACTCGACCAGCTCGTAGGTGCTCGCGCGGACCTTCCGGACCTCGTCGGTCTGCGGGATCGCGGTGAGGTGCTCGCGCACCTGATGCACGCAGCTTCCCGAGGGGGCGACCACGTAGTCGAAGCCGGAGAAATTCCTGACGAAGAGCGCCTCGGTCGCGGCCGCCTCCTGGTGGCAGCCGGTATTGGTCATCGGCTGGCCGCAGCAGGTCTGGTCGTAGGGGTATTCCACCTCGAGGCCGAAGCGCTCCAGGAGTTCGAGCGTGGCGATGCCGACCTCGGGCTCGAAGGCGTCGACGTAGCAGGGGACGAACAGTCCGATACGCATGGCGGCTCCCGGCTCGCCAGCCCCCCGCTCACGTAGGCGTGTGGAACGGTTCGAAACTGGCCGTCCCGGTCTAGCGGATGAGGTTCGTCTTGGCGAGGTCGAGGACCGCGTCACCGCGTCCGCTCATCACGGCGCGCAGCATGTAGAGGCTGAAGCCCTTCACCTGCTGCCCGTCGATCTTCGGCGGGATCGACAGCTCGTTGCGCGCCACCGTGACGTCGAGGAGCGAGGGGCCGTCGAAGGCCAGGAACTCGCTGACCGCGCCCGGCAGGTCGCCCGGATCCTCCACCCGCAGGGCGAAGATGCCGGCCGCGCGCGACATGGCGGCAAAATCCGGGTTGTCGAGGGCGACGCCGGTCTCGAGGTAGCCCGCGGCCTTCATCTCCATCTCGACGAAGCCGAGCGAGCCGTTGTTGAACACCACCACCTTGAGCGGCAGCCGGTGCTGGCGCAGCGTCAGGAAGTCGCCCATCAACATGCTGAACCCACCGTCGCCCGCGAGCGCGATGACCTGCCGGTCGGGCTCGGCCGCCTGCACGCCGATGCCCTGCGCCATGGCGTTGGCCATCGAGCCGTGCACCCAGGAGCCGATGAGGCGGCGGCGCCCGTTCATCGTGAGGTAGCGCGCCGCCCAGACGGTCGGCGTGCCGACATCGGCCGTGAACACGGCGTCGTCCGCGGCCGCCTCGCTGATCACGCGGGTGAGGTATTGCGGGTGGATCAGCCCGCTGCCCGGCCGGCCGGTGGCGAGCTCGTCCAGCCCCTCGCGGGCCCGGGCGTAGTGCTTCAGGCTGGCGTCGAGCCAGGCGCGGTCGCTCTTGCCCGCGAGCTTCGGCAGGAGGGCCTGGATCGTCGCCCGCACGTCGCCGACGAGGCCGCGATCGATGCGGCAGCGCCGCCCCAATTCGTGCGGGCGGATGTCGACCTGCGCGACCTTGGCGTCCTGCGGGTAGAACTGCTTGTAGGGGAAGGCCGTGCCGAGCATCAGCAGGGTCTCGCAGCCCATCATCGCGGCGTAGCCCGAGGAGAAGCCGATCAGCCCGGTCATGCCGACATCGTAGGGGTTGTCGTACTCCACGTGGTCCTTGCCGCCGAGCGCGTGCACGATCGGGCTCTTCAGGGCCTCGGCGAGCTGCATCAGCTCCGCGTGCGCCCCGGCGCAGCCGCGCCCGCACAGCAGCGTCACGCGCTTCGAGCCGTTCAGGAGCTCCGCGAGCGCGTCGAGGTCGGAATCGGCCGGGCGCACCATCGGGCGCGGCGGGATCAGGCCGGCGCGGGGCGTCACGCCGCGCTTGGGCGCATCCTTCATGGCGACGTCGCCCGGGATCACCACCACGGCGACGCCCCGCTGGCCGATGGCCGCGCGCATCGCGTTCTCCAGCACGAACGGAAGCTGGGCCGGGTCCGAGACCAGCTCGCAGTAATGACTGCAATCGCGGAACAGCGCGGTCGGGTTCGTCTCCTGGAAGTAGCCGGAGCCGATCTCGGCCGAGGGGATGTGGGCGGCGATGGCGAGCACGGGCGCGCCCGTGCGGTGGCAATCGTAGAGGCCGTTGACGAGGTGGACGTGGCCCGGCCCGCAGGAGCCGGCGCAGACGGCGAGCCCGCCGGTGATCTGGCTCTCGGCGCCCGCCGCGAAGGCGCCGGCCTCCTCGTGGCGGACGTGGATCCAATCGATCGTGCCCCGCGCCCGGATCGACTCGGTGATGGCGTTCAGGCTGTCGCCGACGACGCCGAAGATCCGGCGGACGCCCGCCTCCTGGAGGGTCTCGACGACGAGGTCGGCGACGTTGGTGATGCGCATGGGCAGTGGCTCCCGTATCCGCGGGCCGAACCCGTGAGAACCGGGGCGGTTCCTCGCCTTCGCAGGGCATCAGCCATCTATTCGGCGCAGGGTTCCCGGCCGGATGACACTATTGTGCGTTATCCTGCATCCCGCAGCTTGGCGAAGCGCTTCAATATGCGCTCCCGGCGCAGGCGCGACAGGCGCTCGATCCAGAAGACGCCGTCAAGCTGGTCGATCTCGTGCTGCAGGCAGGCCGCGCGAAAACCCTCGGCGCGCTCCTCTTGGCCGACGCCGTCGAGGTCCTGGAAGCGCACCCGCACCCAGGCGGCGCGCTCGACGTCGTCGGCGACCCCCGGCATCGAGACGCTGCCCTCGCGGCCGGCCGCGCGCTCGGGCGCGGCCTCCACGACCTCCGGGTTGCAGTAGACGCTCGCCGGGCCGCCGGGCTCGGGGCGCAGCACCACGAGGCGGCGCAACTCGCCGACATGCGCCGCGGTGAGCCCCGCCGCCATCGCGGCGTCGAGGCTGGCGGTGAGATCGGCGGCGAGTGCCCGCAGATCGTCGTCGAAGGTCTCGACGCGCGCGCAAGAGCGGCGCAGCCGCGGATCGGGCCAGAGGATCAGCGGCCGCGCCGGCACGGCGTCGTGCTCAGCGCACCAGCGCCAGGGAGGCGCCGGACTTGGTCAACTGGCCGTCGAGGCTGCCGCCGCCCTGGCGCAGGCGCGCCGCCACGGTGCCGCCGGCCTGGTAGAGGTAGACCTCGCCGTCGCGAAAATCCCAGGCCGAGACCTTGGCGAGATCCTTGTTCGGGCAGCCGCCGGCGCTGGCCTTGTAGAGGTCGAGGGCGGGCGCGCTCGACAGGGTGACCTTGCAGGCGGCGCCGGTGGCGTCCTTGGCCTCCCAGGTGCCGACCACGGCCGAGCGCCCGCCGCCGGTCGTCGCTGGCGGGCGC
>NZ_LSIX01000584.1:0-388 GCF_001556475.1 Methylobacterium sp. CCH5-D2
CCACCATGATGGTGTCGTTGAGCGCCACCTGGCTCAGGGTGAAGTGCGGCTCGCCACGGGTCAGGTTCGACCAGACGAACACCATCGCGGTGCAGGGCGCCGCCGCCAGGATGATGAGCCCGGCGATATAGCTGTCGACCTGGTCGGCGGGCAGGTAGGGCCGGAACAGGTAGCCGATGAACAGCCAGCCGAGCGCCGCCATCGAGAACGGCTTCACCGCCCAGTTGATGAACAGCGTCACGCCGATGCCGCGCCAGTGCCGGCCGACGTGCCGAAGCGAGGCGAAGTCGATCTTGAGCAGCATCGGGATGACCATGAGCCAGATTAGGACGGCGACCGGCAGGTTCACCTTGGCGACCTCGGCCGCGCCGACGGCGTGGAAGAAGCC
>NZ_LSIX01000585.1:0-417 GCF_001556475.1 Methylobacterium sp. CCH5-D2
GCGTGCGCGCCGAGATCGCGCTCAAGATCTTCGGCGAGGATCTCGACACCCTGCGCGCGCTCGCCGAGGACACGAGGGCGCGGCTCTCGGACATCCCCGGCCTCGCCGACCTCCAGGTCGAGAAGCAGGTGCTCATCCCCCAGTTGGAAATTCGCGTCGACTATGCCCGCGCGGCCCTCTACGGCGTCCAACCCGCGGCCCTGGTCGAGCAGTTGAGCCGCCTGTCGAACGGGCAGGTGGTCTCGCGGGTGGTGGACGGCTACCGCCGCTTCGACGTGGTGATGCGCCTCTCCGACACGATGCGCACGACCCAGCGCCTCGGCGACCTCCTCATCGAGACCCCGTCCGGCTGGGTGCCGGCCCGCCAGATCGCCGACATCCGCGAGACCGACGGGCCGAACCAGATCCTGCGCGAGA
>NZ_LSIX01000586.1:0-2104 GCF_001556475.1 Methylobacterium sp. CCH5-D2
ATTCGGTCGAGGGCCGCCTGCGCGAGGCGGGCGGCCGGGCCGAGAACCTCTACGGACAGGCCAAGGACGCCGTGCACGACGCGGCCGAGCACGTCGCCGACACCGTCCGCGACCTCGGCGGCAAGGTCCGCGACGCGGTCGGCAACCTCGCCGGCTCGGACGACGTCGCGGATCGCGCCCGCCGTGCCCAGGGCGCCGCGGAGGACCACTACGTCCGCGCCGAGCGGGCCGTGCGCCGGGTGGCCGACGAAGCCTACGACGAGGCCGAGGACGCCTACGAGCGCGGCGGCCACTACCTGCGCCGGGGCACCCGCGAGGTGAGCCATCAGGTCGCCGAGTACCCGCTGGCCTCCCTGCTGATCGCGGGCGCCGTCGGCTTCGGCCTCGGCCTGCTCGTCAACGCATCCCGCGACTGACCATCCCGCGACTGAGCTTCCACCGCCTCCACGACGAACCAGCAACCCACCGGAGTGAAAGTGTGACCATCCAGACCACCACAGCCCCCCTGGCCACCGCTGCGGCGCATGCCGACACGCGCGCCGTCCTTCTCAACGAGGTATCCTGGGGGGCGATCTTCGCGGGCGCCGTCACCGCGCTGGTGACGCAGGTCGTCGTGAATCTCGTGGGCGTGGGCGTCGGGCTCGCCTCGGTCGGCCCCACGGCCGCCGACAACCCGGCCGCCTCCACCGTCTCGCTGGGCGCGGGGCTCTGGTTCGTCGCCTCGGGCATCGTCGCCTCGCTCGTCGGCGGGGCCATCGCGGGCCGCCTCTCGGGCAAGCCCCTGCCGGGCGCGGCCGCGCTGCACGGGCTCGTCTCCTGGGCGGTGACCACGCTGGTGGTGCTCTACCTGCTCACCTCGGCCGCCACCGGCTTGGTCGGCGGCACCCTCGGCACTGTCTCGGGCGCGCTGGGCGGCGCCGGCAACCTCGTGGGCGGGACCTTGCAGACGGCCGCCCAGGCCGCGGCGCCCTCGCTCGCGAAGGTCTCCAACCCGCTCGACGGCATCGAGCAGACGGTGCGCCAGCAGGCGGCCGGGCAGGACCCGCAGGCGGCCCGCGACGCCGCCGTGGCGGCGGTGCGCGCGGTGCTGACCGGCGACCCGGCCCAGAAGGAGCAGGCCAAGACCCGGGCCGCCGACGCGCTGGCCAAGGCGCAGGGCATCGCGCCCGACCAGGCCAAGGCGCAGATCGACGATTACCAGAAGCAGTACGAGCAGGCGGTCGCCACCGCCAAGCAGAAGGCCGAGGCGGCGGCGCTGACCGCGAAGTCGGCCGCGACCCAGGGCGCGTTCTACGCGGCGCTGGCGCTGATCCTGGGCGCGGCGGCCGCCTTCTTCGGCGGCCGGCTCGGCGCCCCGAAGCCCGCCACGCTGCTCGGCGCCTACGACGCGCGCCGCATCTGATCCCGCAGATCGGTCCCCGCCCGCGGGCGGGGGCCGTCCCCGGGCCGGCACCGCCGGCCACCACACCGAGACACCAGAGAGGAGCAACCCGATGAGCAGCACCACCGACAAGATCAAGGGTCTGGCCAACGAGGCTGTCGGCAACGTCAAGCAAGGCGTCGGCAACCTCACCGGCAACGACAAGCTCGTGGCCGAGGGCAAGGCGCAGGAGCTGAAGGGCGAGGCGCAGAAGACGGTCGGCGACGTGAAGGACGGCGCCCGGAACCTCGCCGACAAGGTCACCGGCAAGCGCTGACCACCCCTCGGAGGCGCCGGGTCCGACCGGCGCCCCGGCCTCCGACAGGCTCGTTCAACCCCACGGGAGACCCACATGAACCGCGACCAGATCCGCGGCGCGTCCCGTCACCTGAAGGGTCGCGCGCAGACCGCCCTCGGCGGCATCGCGGGCGATCCGGCACGCCAGGTGCGCGGCGCCGTGAACCAAGTGGCCGGCGGCGCGCAGTACGCCTACGGCCGGGCCCGCGACCGGGCGGACGACCTCGTCGAGGACGGGCGTCACCTCGCCCGCGAGGGACGCGATCTGGCGCAGGAGGCGCGCCGGCGCGGCGCGGCCTACGGCCGCCGCGCGGTCCGCTACGCCGACGCCAACCGCACCGACACGCTCGTGGGTCTCGCCGTGCTCGCCTTCGCGGCCGGCTGGCT
>NZ_LSIX01000587.1:0-9520 GCF_001556475.1 Methylobacterium sp. CCH5-D2
ACCTCTCCCTATGGGAGAGGGGACCCACGCCTGACCGGGGTTAGGCTCGCTCGGCCTATGCGATCGCCCTGCCCGCAGAAGGGGGAGGGAGAACGACGCGCGCGTCAGAACCCGGTGGCGATCCGCCCGTAGGCGAGTTCGGCAAAGCTCGTGAGCTGGGCGCCCACGAAGGTGCCGGTGACGAGGAGCACGAGCAGCACCACCACGATCTTCGGCACGAAGGTGAGGGTCGTCTCCTGGATCTGGGTGAGCGCCTGCAGCAGCGCGATCACGACGCCGACCGCCATCGCGGCCCCGACCGCGGGGCCGGCCGCCACCAGCACCGTCCAGATCGCGGCGCGCACGAGTTCGAGGGCGTCGACCTCGTTCATGACCTCAGCTCTCTTCGCGGGCCGGCTCCGCGGCCGCCCGCCCTTCCCTAGCGCGAATCGGTCCTCAGGACACCGAGACGCCCGATTGCAGCAGCACGGTGCGCCCGTCCGTCAGCGTCGCCAGCGCGCCGTCGCCCGTGACCTTCACCGACTGGACGGTGCCGGAGGTGGTGCCGTCCGCCGAGCTGATCGTGCGGCCGACGATCGAGTCGGCCTGGTCGAGGAAGCTCGAGGTCAGGAGCGAGTCGAGCTTCTTGTTGGTCTGGGTGGCCTGCTCGACCTGGGACAGGGTGGCGAGCTGGCTGACATACTCGGTCCCGTCCATGGGCTTGGTCGGGTCCTGGTTCTTCAGCTGCGTCATGAACAGCGTCAGGAAGGTCTCGGCGTTGAGCTTGGCCGCGACCGAGCTGGTGGCCTTGGCGGCCGCCGCCGTGGCGGCGCCGGTCGTGCCCGTCGCCGCGGCGCTCGAGGCGGCGGTCGAGTTCGTGATGCTGGTCACGTCCATGGACGTCAGACCTCCGGTTCGGGGGCGTGGTCCGGCCGGAGGCCGGCGGTGAGGAGGCGCGGCGCGCGCGGCGGCGTCTGCCCCGGGGCGGCCCGGCGCGGGCGGGTCTCGAAGCGCACGGCCGGGCCCTGCCCGGGGGCGGCCGTGCCGCGCGGGCGGCGCGGCGCGGCCTCGGGGCCGGCGCGCAGGGCGGCGGGCGGGGGCGCGGGCGCGGCGCCCGAGGCCGCCAGCAGCGCGGCCTCGGCCGGGTAGAGCCCGCGGATCGCCTTGAGGGCCTCGAACGGGCGGTCGGCCTCGACGAGCGCCTGGACGGCGGCGAGGCCGGCATGGATCGCCGCGTCCCGGGTGGCCGCCAGGATCCCGGCCTGGAGCCCCGCGCAGAGGTCGCGGGCGGGGCCGGCATTGGCCGGGTCGATCAGCAGGGTCTGGGCCGCGTAGTAGAGCTGGCGGAGCGGCGTCGTCGCCTCCTCGGCCTGGAGCACGTGGCCCTCCAGCAGGAAGGCCGCGTCGTTCAGGAGTTCGATGCCGACCTTGCGGTCGACCCGCAGCACCGCGCCGTTGACGAAGACGCGCTCACCGGCGCGCAGCGAGAGATGCATGCTCCGACCCCTCCCGCCGCTCACTGCAGGCCGTCGCGGATCGAGGTGTTCACCTCGATCAGCGCCGCGAGGCTGCGCTCGGGCGCACGCAGGGCCTCGCCGACCTCGCCCATGGTCCAGGCGCCGATCGAGACGAGATCGCTCCTGAGCGCCTCCGGCAGGGCGTTCTCGGGGTCGAGCAGGTCGGAGAGCAGCACGTTCCAGAGATCCTGCACGAAGGCGATCGCGGCCGTGCGCTCCGCGCCCCGCTCCCCGCGCGCCTCGACGGTGCGCAGGAGATGGAGCGCCCGGTCGAAGGCCATGCGCTCGCGCTCGCGGGCGAGCTGGGGCGCGTCCTCCAGGATCTCGGAATAGGAAAATCGGTACATCGCGTGCCTTCGGTTCGATGGCAGGTGGCCCGGGTCCGCGGGGCGGGTGGCGGGGCGTGGGGCGAAGGTCGTGTCGTCGGTCGGCGGGACGGGACGCTACTCCGCCGGCCTTCAGAGGAAGTTGACGAGGCTGAGCTGGCGCAGCTGGGCGGTGAGCGCGTAGGACATCTGGATCTGCGTCGTCAGCGCATCGACGCGGGTCTTGGCCTCGGCCGGATCGACCGTCTCCAAGTCGTTGACCGCGCGCGACATGAGGGCCTTCTGGGCATCGAGCCGGGTGTTGGCCTCCGTGATCCGCTGCTGGGATCGGCCGAGATCCGCCTGCAGGCCGACGAGGCCGCTGCTCGCCTCGCCCAGCAGGCTCATCACGCGCTCGGTCGCGACCGACTGCACCGCCGCCGAGGCGCCCGTGAGTCCGATGCCGGAGGCGACCGCGTAGGCCAGGGCGAGGGTGCGGAAGGCCGGGTCGTCGGCGGAGACCGAGGTCGTCGCCCGCTCGCTCAGCGAGATCTGGCTGGAGATGGCCTCGCCCGCGGCGCGGGAGATGGTGCCGCCCCAGCCCGCGGCGAAGGGGCCGCCCGGGGCGGCGAGCGTGTCCAGGAAGCCGCGCATCCGGTCGGCGGTGATCGTGGCCGTGGCGGGGCTGCCGACCGGGAAGGCGAAGTAGCTCCCGAAGGCGGCCGCGACCGCGTCCTTGGCGGCGGCGAGGCCGTCCGGGCCGATCGGGCTGACCTTCGTGTTGGTGCCGCCGAACACGTACTGGCCGCCGGTCGAGGCGTCGAGGCCGCCCGCGAGCGCGGAGAGCGCGCTCTCCGCGCCGCTGGCCGCCGTCGCGGCCCGCTTGTCCTCCGGCAGGCCGGTGAGCGTCTTGAGCATCGCGTCGGCCGTGCCCTGGAGCTGGGCCAGCACGGTCTGGCTCGTGCTGAGCCGCATGCCGGCGACGCCGTTGCCGTCCTTCAGGGCGGTGAGCATCGCGCTCTGCTGGCGCACGCCCAGGCTGGTGCCCACCTGCGTCCCGAGCTGCAGCCCGACATCCGCGTAGCGGCCGGTCGCGATCTCGGCGTTGGCGCGCGCCAGCTCGGTCTGCAGGCGCGAGACGTTGCTGCGCGGCGCGTTCCAGAGGCTGATGCTGGAGATGTAGCTCGTGGTCATCATGGTCTTAGCGCACCGCGTCCATGAGGGTCTTGAGGAGGTCGTCGACCACGGTGAGGATCTTCGCCGAGGCGGTGTAGGAGCGCTCCAGCTGGAGCGTCAGCGCGGTCTCGTCGTCGCCGTTGACGCCGGCCACGTTCGACAGGGCGTCGGTCGCGCGCGACAGCAGGGTCGACTGGTACTCGGCCGCCGCGGTGGCGTCCTTGCGCGCCTGCGAGAGCCAGCCGGCCGAGGCCGCCGCGAAGCCCGCGAGCGTCGCCGATCCGGCGAGGTCGGTGCCCGTGCCGACGGTGCGGGCCGCCCCGAGGCTCGTCACCAGGGCGTTCAGGCGGCCCGCATAGGCGGCCTGGCCCGTGCCCACGACGGTCCGCGCGTCGTAGATGCCGCCGTCGCGCAGCCGGCTCACGTCGCCGCCCTGCTGCGGATCGACCCGCGCCGCGACCCGGATCGTCCCGGCGAGACCCGCGACCACCGCGCCGTCCGCCGGCACGGCCGCAGCGTCCGTTCCGGTGAACAGGCCGGCCGCCCGCACCGTCGAGACGGTGGTGGCGGGCGGCGGGTCGGCGACGGTGTAGGTCTCCGAGAAGGCGCGGACGAGGGCGCTCGCCATGGCGTCGAGCTGCGCGCCGTAGGCCACCGCGGCGCCGTCGCGCAGGTCGGCGAGGCCGGCGATGCGGCCGGACTTCAGGGGCATCGCCGCGCCGGCGCCGGTCACGGCCACCCCGTCGACGGTGACGGCGTTGCCCGGGGGCGGCGCGTTCGGGTCGAAGCGCACCGTGCGGGCGCCGCGCTCGTAGAGCGCCGCGCCGCCGTCGGTATAGATCGCCATGCCGCCGTCGGGCCGCGTGACGGTGGTGATGCCGAGCTCGGCGGAGAGCTGCGTCAGGATCCGGTCGCGGTCGTCGAGGCTGTCGGTGATGTCGGTGCCGTTGGCCGTGCCGCGCACCACCGCGTAGTTCGTGGCGTCGAACTGCTGGAGCAGGCCGTTGATGGTGGCGACCGAGGCCTTGATCGCGGAATCGGCGTCCGCCCGCACGCTCTGCACCGCCGCGGCGGCGTCGTTGAGGCTGCCCGCGAGGTCGCGGGCGGCGTTCACCGCCGAGCGGGCGAGGTCGCTGCTGTCGGGCTGGTTGGCGGCGGCCTGGAGCGCGGCGCTGAGCGCGCCGAGCCGGGCGGCGGGCGAGGTGGCGTCGGCCGTGTCGCCCACCGTCTGCGCCAGGGTCTTCAGCCCGTCGAGGCGGGCGGCGCTCGCGGCCTCGTCCGAGGTCGCGCCGAGCTTGCGCGTGAACAGCGCCTGGTCGCCCGCCCGGGTGATGATCACCTGCGCGTTGCCGTTGCCGGTGACCAGGGTGGCGATCTTGCGCGCGTAGCCGGCATCGTTCGCCCCCGCGACGTTGCGGGAGGCGACGGCGATCTGGCTCGACGTGGCGAGCAGCGCGTTGCGCGCCGTGCTCAGCGCGATCTGGAGGCCCATGATGCGGCTCCGAAAGAGGTCGGTGAGATCAGCGCTTGAGGTTCATCAAGGTCTCGAGCATCTCGTTGCCGGTCATGAACACCTTGGAATTGGCGGTGTAGACCGACTGCGACTCGATCATCGAGGTCAGCTCGGTGGCGACGTCGACGTTCGACTGCTCCAGCGCCTTGGCCTTGAACGTGCCGAGCCCGTTCTGCTTGGCGAAGCCCACCTCTAGGTTGCCTGAATCCCGCGTCGCCTCGAAGACGTTCCCGGCCCGGGGCTGGAGCTGGTCCGGGCTCGACACGTCGGCGAGCGGGACCTTGTAGGTCGCCGCGCGGGTGCCGTCGGCGTAGATCGTGTAGACCGTGCCGTCGTCGCCGAAGGCCACGCCCGTGCTGCTCGTCGGCGCCGAGCCGTCGGCCACGCCCTTCGGGCTGCTGTCGGGGGCGAGCTGCGTCATCGCGGAGAGGTCGAGCTTCAGGTCCGGGCGGTTGCCCGAGCCCGTGACGCTGAACGTCGACGTGCCGGTGATCTGGCCGGTCGGGCCGAAGGTGATCGTCTGGGCGGTCCCGACCGGGGCCGGCGAGGCGTCCTGGGTGTAGAGGGCAACCGACCACTTGTTCGTCTCGCTCGCGGTGTCGGCCACCTTCGAGAAGACGACGTCGTACGTCACCTTGTTGCCGAGGTTGTCGTAGGTCGTGACCGGGGTCTTCGTCGTGAAGGCCGTGGCGCTCGGGGTACCCACCGTGGTCGAGCCCTGCTTCAGGTTGCCCTGCAGGGTCATCGTGCTGGAAGGGCGCGCCATCAGCTGGTTCGTGCCCGACTTGATGTCGGTGAGCGCCGGGTTCGCCGGCAGCGTGCCGTCGGGGTTGAGCTTGTAGCCCTGCAGGGTGAAGCCGGCCGCGTTGACGAGGTCGCCGGTGGTGCCGTCCTTCACGAAGTTGCCGGCCCGGGTCAGGAACTGCCCGCCGCCCGCATCCCGCACCAGGAAGAAGCCGTTGCCCTGGATCGCCAGATCGGTCTCCGAGGTGGTGAAGCTCGTCGGCCCCTCCTCGTTGATGCTGCGCCGGACCGTGGTCTCGACCGCGCCCGAGTTGTAGTTGCCGGTGCCCGAGGACTCGAGCAGCAGCGACGAGAACTCCGTCGCGGTGCGCTTGTAGCCCGTGGTCGAGGCGTTCTGGATGTTCTCCGCCACCGTCGAGATGCGGTTGGTCTGGGCGTTCATGCCCGAGACGCCGGTGCGGAGCACGCCGGTGAGGCTCATGGGGACACCTTCAGGGTCTGGTCGTTGCGGGGCGCATCAGGCGCGCGGTGGCTTGTGCGGGGCTTAGTCATCGTCGCCGTCAGCCCCGCAGCGACTGGGCGAGTTCGAGGAAGGCGTCGCGGCTCGGCGCCTGGCCGGGCTCCTGGCGCATCGCCTCGTAGATCTTCGGCACGAGCCCGATCGCCTGGTCGAGCTCGGCGTCGGTTCCGGCCCGGTAGCCGCCCATCAGGCGCAGGTCCCGGGTCTCCTCGTAGCGGGCCATCATGGCCTTGAGCTTGCGCACGAGGTCGCGCTGCTCGGGCGTCCAGACCTCGGAGGCGAGCCGCGAGATCGAGCCGAGCAGGTCCATGGCCGGGTAGCGGCCCTGCTCGGCGATGGCGCGGTCGAGCACCACGTGGCCGTCGAGCGTGCCGCGGATCGCGTCGGCGACCGGGTCGTTGTGGTCGTCGCCGTCCACCAGCACCGAGAACACGCCCGTGATGCTGCCCTGGCCGTCGAGGCCCGGCCCCGCCCGCTCCAGGAGGCGGGGCAGGTCCGAGAACACGCTCGGCGGGTAGCCGCGCGCCACCGCGGGCTCGCCCGCGGCCAGCGCCACGTCGCGGGCGGCGTGGGCGTAGCGGGTGACCGAGTCGATGATCAGCAGCACCGACTCGCCGCGGTCGCGGAACGATTCGGCGACCGAGAGCGCCACCTTCGGCGCCTGCCGGCGCATCATCGGGCTCTCGTCGCCGGTCGAGACCACGATCACCGAGCGCGCCCGCGCCTTGGCGATCGGGCCTTCGAGGAACTCGCGCACCTCGCGCCCGCGCTCGCCCACCAGCGCCACCACGACGCTGTCGAAGCCCTCGGCATCCGCCAGCATCGCGAGCAGCGTCGACTTGCCGACGCCGGATCCTGCGAAGATGCCGATGCGCTGGCCCGCGCAGAGCGGCGTGAACAGGTCGAGCGCGCGCACGCCGGTCACCAGGGGCCGGCGCACCCGGGCGCGGCCGAAGGCGGCGGGCGGGTCGGCGTCGAGCGGGGCGGCGGTCGCGCCCGCGCCGAGCGGCCCGGCCCCGTCGATCGGGCGCCCGAGCGCGTCGATCACCCGGCCCTTCCAGGCGGGGTCGGGCCTGAGCTCGGCCGCGCCGAGCCGGAACACCCGGGTACCGATGCCGGCCTCGATCCGGGGGCCGAAGGTCTTGAGCGTGGCGCCCTCGGCGTCGATGCGCACGATCTCGCCGATCTGGTCGCCGCCGTCCCCGTCCCGCTCGAAGCCCATGCGGTCGCCGAGCCGCACGAAGGGCCCGACGCCGCCGATCCGGCAGGCGCTGGCCGAGACCTCGCGCACGTGGCCGCCGACCTGGACCAAGTGCCCTTGCGCCTGCGCCATCGCCCGTTCCAGGCGCTCGATCGCGTCCGCCATCGGCCTAGCCCTGCGGTCCGAGGGTCTTGATGGCGTCCTGCAGCGTCGATTCCGATTGCTGCGTCAGGTTCGCCGCGCTCTCGAAGGCGCGCTGGATGGTGATGAGCTTCGTCATCTCCAGGATCGGGTTGACGTTCGAGCCCTCCAGATGCCCCTGCGTGAGGCCGATGCGGGTGAAGTCCTGCACCGGCCGCGCGGGCAGGCTGGGAGAGACGGCGTTCGGGCCGGCCCGGCGGATCGCGGCCTTCGGGTCGAAGGTGAACAGGCCGATCGCGCCGACCTGATTGACGCCCTGGTGGATCGTGCCGTCGCGGCCGATCGTCGGCGGACCCTGTTGCGGGTCGAGCAGCAAGGGCCCGCCGCCCGGATCGAGCACCGGCCGGCCGGAGACGTCGGTGAGGCGGCCCGTGGCGTCCATGGTGAGGCGCCCGTCGCGGGTGTAGACGGGGCCGCCCGGGGCCCCGACGGCGAGCCACGCCTCGCCCTGCACGGCGACGTCGAGGGGCGAGTCGGTCTTGGCGATCGGGCCGGAGACCCGCGAGATGTAGGTGTCGCCCGCGCTCGCGAAGGCGACCGCGCCCTTGCTGGCCTGGGCCAGCAGGGCGGTGAACTTCGTCTCCTCCGCGCGGTAGCCGGCGGTGGCCATGTTGGCGACGTTCTGCGCCGTGGTGGTGAGGCGCTTCTCCAGGGCGATCTGGCTGGAGAGCGCGACGTAGAGCCCGTTCTGCATCGGCTCAGAACCCCAGCCGGCTGGCCTGGAGGCCGAGCAGCATGTCGGCGCCGATGCCGCTCCCGCCGTCGCCCGCGCCGAACAGCGCCAGGATCGGGGCGGTCGCGGTGTTGTTCTGCGCGTCCCAGATCGCCGCGAAGCGGCGCGCCAGCTTCTCGACCGCGGCCGGGTCCTGCAGGCTGGCGATGTCGATCTTGGCCGCGATCGTCTCCGCGCGCCGCTCCAGGGCGTCGCTCGAGGCGGCCCCGCTCGTCGCCGGCAGGCCGATCAGGGTGTTGAAGACCTGGGTCAGCGCCTGGTCGCCCAGGATGGCGTAGGCCGAGGTGATCTCGGGCGCCTTGCGGGCGAAGTAGAGGGCGAGGCGCACGCCGGTATCCTCGGCCCCCGCATCCTCCTCCAGGGACTGGCGCAGGTAGGCGTCGGTGACCGCCCGCGAGCGGGCGTCCTGGCCGGTCTCGGTGCCGAAGCCGATGTCGACGGCCGTCCGTGCCGCGTCCGAGAGCGCGACGTTCTGGACGAGGAGCGTGCGCCGCGCGCCGACGCCCGCGTAGATCGTGTCGGCGGCAGCCCCCGTGCCGCCGGGCGCCCCGTCCACGCCGAGATCGGTGTAGGCGGTCGTCTCGAGGACGAGCCTGTTCCGGTCGTCGAGCCGGGCCGCGACCTTGCCCGCGAGGTTGTCCTTGCCCGTGGCCTCGATCCGTCCGTTGATCGCCGCGACGAGCTCGGCCGCCGTGACCCGGGTGAAATCCCGCGCGTAGCCGGTCAGGGTCTGGCGGTTGAGCACGATCGTGCCCGTCTTGGTCGTCGTCGCATCGACCTGCGTGGCGATCGAGAAGCTGGCCTCGTTGGCGCCGCTGAAGTCGAGGCTCCCGCCGAGCGCGCTGGCGCCCGTGACCGTCGCGGTCGTGGCGTCGGTCGTCCCCGTCTCTGCGGTCGCCGCGTCCTGGCCCGCGCCGGAACTGCCGTAGACCTTCGTGAAGTCGAAGGCCTTGGCGAAGGCCACGTAGCGGTCGTCGGCGAGCCGGTTGGCGAAGCTCGTCGCGCTGTCCGTGCCCTCGCTCAGGACCTTGCGCATGAAGGCCCGGGCATAGGTCATGTCCTCCAGGCCGTACGCCTTCATGGCGTAGCCGTAGAGGCGCTGGTCGGCCATCAGGTCGTCGACGGATTTGACCGTGCCGATATGGGCCTTGAAGTAGGCGGTCTCGCGCGAGACCGCGGCCTCGGCGGCCTTGCGCTTGAGGCTCGTCGGGAGGTCGCGGGCGAGGAGCGTGTAGCTCGTGAGCGTGCCGGTCACGGGCGCGTCTCCGGCAGGCCGGGCGCGGCCGGATGGTCGAGGGTCATCGCGTCCGTCTCCGTCGCGGGCCCTGGAGCGGGCACGGCAGGCTCCCGGCCTAGGCGGGCACGCTTGCTCGGAGCTTGCCGGCCCGCAGCCGGCCGCTCCGGAATCCGCCCGGGCGCGCCCATCCCGGTCACAGCTGCGCCGGCCCGATGATGGTCTGCGTGGTGATGACCACCCAGCCCGCGCCCGTGTTGCGGATGGCGAGCACCCGGCCGGCGCCCGGCACCTCGCCGCCGGTCGCGACCGTCACCCGCCCGCCCGCGCCCTCGAGGACGGCGAGGCCGCCGCCGACCGCGCGCAGGCTGTACCCGCTCTCGGGTGCCGGCTCGGC
>NZ_LSIX01000588.1:0-5418 GCF_001556475.1 Methylobacterium sp. CCH5-D2
CGGGTCGATCTTGGCGTAGTCCTCGCCCGCCTCGCGGTCGAGGACTACGCCAAGATCGACCCGAGCGTGAAGGTCGAGGTGGTCTCCGCCGACCACCAGAACAAGCCGGACGTCGGCGCGGCCATCGCCCGGCAATGGTACGACCGCGACGGCGTGGACGTGATCGTGGACGGCGTCACCTCCTCGGTGGCGCTCGCCGTCAACCAAGTGACCCGCGAGAAGAACAAGGTCCTGATCGATTCGGGCGCGGGCACCGCCGACCTTACCGGGCCGCAATGCACGCCCAACACGGTGCACTGGGTCTACGACACGGTGGCGCTCGCCAACGGCACCGGCGGCGCCATGGTGAAGCGCGGCGGCGACACGTGGTTCTTCCTCACCGCGGACTACGTCTTCGGCCAGACGCTGCAGCGCGACACCGCCGCGGTCGTCACCAAGAACGGCGGCAAGGTGGTGGGCTCGGTCAAGACGCCGTTCCCGACCGCCGACTTCTCCTCGTTCCTTCTGCAGGCGCAGGGATCCGGCGCCAAGGTGATCGGGCTGGCGAACGCCGGTGGCGACACCATCAACGCGATCAAGCAGGCGGGCGAGTTCGGCATCACCGAGGGGGGCCAAGCGCTCGCTGGCCTCCTCGTCTTCTCCTCCGAAGTGCACGCGCTCGGCACCAAGGTGGCGCAGGGGCTGGTGCTGACCGAGCCGTTCTACTGGGACCTCAACGACGGCACCCGCGCCTTCTCGGAGCGCTTCTCCAAGCAGATGAACGGGCGCAAGCCCACCGCCAACCACGCGGGCGTCTACGCGGGCACGATCCACTACCTGAAGGCGGTGTCGGCGCTCAAAGGCGAGGCCAAGGACGGCGCCAAGGCGGTCGCCAAGATGAAGGAGCTGCCCACCGACGACCCGCTCTTCGGCAAGGGCACGATCCGCGCGGACGGGCGCAAGATCCACGATATGTACCTGTTCGAGGTGAAGAAGCCCGCCGAGTCGAAGGGCGAGTGGGACCTCTACAAGACGCTGGCCACCATCCCCGGCAACGAGGTCTTCCGGCCGCTCGGCGAAGGCGGCTGCCCGCTGGTGAAGGGCTGATCCTCTTCTCGCCCCGCCCGGCACCGGGCGGGGCGCCGCACTGACGCGTGAGCCATCATGACGACGATCTTCGGCGTGCCGACCCAGGCCCTGTTCGGCCAGCTCCTTCTGGGGCTGATCAACGGCTCGTTCTACGCGATCCTCTCGCTTGGGCTCGCGATCATCTTCGGACTCCTCAACATCATCAACTTCGCCCACGGTGCCCTCTACATGATGGGCGCCTTCGTGGCCTGGATGCTGCTCACCTATCTGGGGCTGGGCTACTGGTGGGCGCTCGGCTTGGCCCCGCTGGTGGTGGGCCTGTTCGGCATCCTGCTCGAGCGGCTGCTGATCGCGCGGCTGTACAAGCTCGACCACCTCTACGGCCTGCTGCTCACCTTCGGGCTTGCGCTGATCATTCAGGGCCTGTTCCGCAACCAGTACGGAGTCTCGGGCCTGCCCTACGCGATTCCGCCTGAACTCTCCGGCGGCCAGCGCCTGCCCTTCATGTTTCTGCCGAACTACCGGGCCTGGGTGGTGGTGGCATCGCTGACCGTCTGCTTGGCCACCTGGCTCGTCATCGAGAAGACGAAGCTCGGTGCCTATCTCCGCGCGGCCACCGAGAACCCGACGCTGGTCCAGGCCTTCGGCGTGAACGTGCCGCTCTTCCTGACCCTGACCTACGGCTTCGGCGTGGCGCTCGCCGGCTTCGCGGGCGTGCTTGCGGCACCGATCTACTCGGTCAACCCGAACATGGGCGCCGACATCATCATCGTGGTCTTCGCCGTGGTGGTGATCGGCGGCATGGGCTCGATCCTCGGCTCGGTGATCACCGGGTTCGCCCTGGGGCTGGTCGAGGGTCTGACCAAGGTGTTCTATCCGCAAGGATCGGCCACCGTGATCTTCGTCATCATGGTGCTGGTGCTGCTCGTGAAGCCCGCCGGCCTGTTCGGCCGCACGGCCTGATCGCGGTCGAAGGAGACGATCCCATGGCCGATACCGCCGCCGTCACCGCACCCGTGACCGACGCCCCGATCGCGGCCGCGCGGCCGGAGAGCCGCGACGACCGGGCACTCCACCGCCGCGTCTTCGTTGGCATCGCCGTGGCGCTCGCGCTGGCGCCGCTGGTGCTCTACCCGGTCTTCCTGATGAAGGTGCTGTGCTTCGGGCTGTTCGCGCTCGCCTTCAACCTGCTGCTCGGCTACGGCGGCCTGCTCTCTTTCGGCCATGCCGCCTATTTCGGCATGGCGAGCTACGTCGCGGCCAACGCCGCCAAGCACTGGGGCCTGACACCGGAACTCGCGATCCTCGCCGGCACCCTGGTGGCGGGCCTACTCGGCCTCGCCTTCGGCGCGCTCGCGATCCGGCGACAGGGCATCTACTTCTCGATGATCACCCTGGCGCTCGCCCAGATGGCGTTCTTCTTCTCGCTGCAGGCGCCCTTCACGGGCGGCGAGGACGGCATCCAGGCGGTTCCGCGCGGCCACCTGTTCGGTGTGGTCAGCCTCGCGGACGACCGGGTGCTCTACGCCGTGGTCGCCGCGATCTTCTTCCTCGGCATGCTGGCGATCTACCGCATCATCCACTCGCCCTTCGGGCAGGTCTTGAAGGCGATCCGCGACAACGAGCCCCGCGCGGTCTCGCTGGGCTACCGGGTCAACCGCTACAAGCTCGCGGTCTTCGTGCTCTCGGCCTCGCTGGCCGGGCTCGCCGGTGCCACCAAGGCCATCGTCTTCCAGCTTGCCTCGCTCACCGACGTGCATTGGACGATGTCGGGGGAGGTGGTGCTGATGACGCTGGTCGGCGGCATGGGCACGGTGTTCGGCCCGATCATCGGCGCGCTGGTGATCGTCACGATGGAGACCTACCTGGCACCCTTCGGCGCCTGGGTCACGGTGATCCAGGGCCTCGTCTTCGTGCTCTGCGTGCTGCTGTTCCGCGAGGGCATCGTGGGCGTCCTGGCCCGGAGGCTCGGCCGGCCGCTGTGAGCCTCGTCGGTGACGAGCCGACGAAGCGCCTCGCCACGGCGCCCGATACAGCGGCAACCGCGCGCCTCACGGGCGGCATCGCGACGCCGCTCGCGGGCAACGTCCACACCCTCGGCAGCGGGGCTTAGCGTAGCCGGGCTGTCCTTCGGACTGCTCGGTTGGCTGGCGGCCGCGATCTGCCTACAGTCCCCGGCGCGACGTGCCTTCCGGAGCCTCGTCCCATGAACGAGTACGCCAGCCCCGCCTTCGTGACCCCGCCGGCCCTCGCGGTCGCCATCGGCTACGGCGCCGTGCCCCTGCGCGAGCCGCGCCGGCTCGGCTACGGGGGCCACGCGCCCAAGATGCGCTGACGGCTCCGGAATCCCGCCTCATGCAGATCGCCGAGCGCGTCTTCCTCGTCACCGGCGGCGCCTCCGGCCTCGGTCGGGCGGTGGCCGAACACCTCGTCGCCGCGGGCGGGAGCGTGGTGATCGCCGACATCGCCGAGACGGGCGCCGAGACCGCGTCCGCTCTCGGGTGCCGCTTCGTGCGCACCGACGTCGCCGACGAGGCCGCGGGCCGCGCGGCGGTCGCGACCGCCCTGGAGGTCTACGGAGGGCTCGACGGCCTCGTCACCTGCGCCGGCATCGTCGCGGGCGCGCGGGTGCTCGGGCGCAACGGTCCGCATGACCTGGACGCCTTCGCGCGCACCGTCCGGGTGAACCTCGTCGGCACCTTCAACATGGTCCGGCTCGCCGCCGAGGCGATGGCCGCGCGCGATCCCGACCCGGACGGCTCCCGCGGCGTCGTGGTGACGACGAGCTCGATCGCCGCCTTCGACGGGCAGGTCGGCCAGGCGGCCTACGCCGCCTCCAAGGGCGGCGTCGCGAGCCTCACCCTGCCGCTCGCGCGCGACCTCGCGGCCCACGGCATCCGGGTGGTCTCGGTGGCGCCCGGCATCTTCGAGACCCCGATGATGGCAGGCCTGCCGGCCGAGGTGCAGGAAGCGCTCGGCCGCTCGGTCCCGTTCCCGCCGCGCCTCGGGCGTCCCTCCGAGTTCGCCGCCCTCGTCGCCCACATCATCGGGAACCCGATGCTGAACGGCGAGGTCATCCGCCTCGATGGGGCGCTTCGAATGGCGCCGCGCTGAGCCCCCGCGCCCCCTCCACAGGAAGACGCCATGCAGGATCCCGCCCGCGACCCCGTCGTCATCGTCGGCGCGGCCCGCACGCCGATCGGCGCACTCCAGGGGGATTTCGCCGACCTCGCCGCGCCCGATCTCGGCGCCGCTGCCATCCGGGCCGCGGTCGAGCGGTCCGGCGTCGCGCCGGAGGCGGTCGAGGAGGTGATCTTCGGCTGCGTTCTGCCGGCCGGCCAGGGGCAGGCCCCGGCCCGGCAGGCGGCGCTGAAGGCCGGCCTGCCGCTCGCGGCCGGGGCCACCACCGTCAACAAGATGTGCGGCTCCGGCATGAAGGCCACGATGCTCGCCCACGACGCGCTGGCGCTCGGACACGTCGCGGTCTCGGTGGCGGGCGGCATGGAGAGCATGACGAACGCCCCCTACCTGCTCGACCGGGCGCGGGCCGGCTATCGCATGGGCCACGGGCAGGTGCGCGACCACATGTTCCTGGACGGGCTCGAGGACGCCTACGAGCGCGGCCGCCTGATGGGCACGTTCGCGGAGGATTGCGCGGGGACCTACGGGTTCACCCGCGCGGCGCAGGACGCCTACGCGCTCGAATCGCTCAGCCGGGCGCGCGCCGCGATCGCGCAGGGGCGCTTCGCGACGGAGATCGTTCCGGTCACGGTGCGGACCGGGAAGGCCGAGCGCTCGGTCGCGACGGACGAGCAGCCCGGCAAGGCCCGTCCGGACAAGATCCCGGATCTGCGGCCCGCCTTCCGCCCCGACGGCACGGTGACGGCGGCCAACAGTTCGTCGATCTCGGACGGGGCCGCGGCGCTGGTGCTGATGCGGCGCTCCGAGGCCGAGCGGCGCGGCCTGCGACCGCTCGCGGCGATCCGCGGCCACGCGACCCACGCCCAGGCCCCGAACCTGTTCACCACGGCTCCGGTCGGCGCGATCCGCAAGCTTCTGGAGCGGACCGGCTGGCAGGCGGGCGCCGTCGATCTCTGGGAGATCAACGAGGCCTTCGCGGTGGTGGCGATGGCGGCGATGCGCGATCTCGACCTCGACCACGCGCGGGTCAACGTCCATGGCGGCGCCTGCGCGCTCGGCCACCCGATCGGCGCTTCGGGCGCGCGCATCCTCGTCACGCTGCTCGCCGCGCTGGAGACGCACGGGCGCACGCACGGCGTGGCGAGCCTCTGCATCGGCGGCGGCGAGGCCACCGCGGTAGCGCTGGAGCGGCTGGTCTGAGCAGCTCGC
>NZ_LSIX01000589.1:0-29022 GCF_001556475.1 Methylobacterium sp. CCH5-D2
GAGGCGAGCGTCGGCGCCGCCGCGGGCATGCCGAACAACGTGCGCGCTGTCGTGGCAGCGCTGGAGGCTGCCGGCATCGAGTTCATTCCGGAGAACGGCGGCGGGGCCGGCGTGCGCCTGAAGGCCGACGCGTGACGGCCGGCCGGCGCAAGCGCGTCTCTTCGGTCCGTCTCACCCTGACAGTCCTTGGCCTATTGGCTGCCCCGGCCCTCGCCGCCGAGCCGATCACCGGCCGGCCGAGCGTCACGGACGGTGACACGCTGGTGATCCGGAACACCCGCATCCGGCTTCATGGCATCGATGCGCCGGAGAGCGCGCAGACCTGCCAGGACAAGGCTGGCAAGGACTACCGTTGCGGGCAGGCTGCGGCGCTGGCGCTCGACAGCCACATCGGCCACGCCACCGTTACGTGCGAGCCTCGGGATACGGACCAGTACGGCCGCACCGTCTCCGTTTGCCGGAAGGGCCCGGAGGATCTGAATGCCTGGATGGTGACGCAGGAGCACGCCATCGCCTACCGGCGCTACAGCACCGACTACATCGCGCAAGAGCAGGCCGCCCGCGCGGCTCGGCGCGGGATCTGGGCCGGCACCTTCGAAGAGCCGTCGACCTGGCGGCGAGCGCAGCGGGGCGCCACTCGCGAGAATCAGCCCGACCCCGTGCCCTCGCACCCGGCCCTCAACTGCGCGATCAAGGGCAACATCAGCCGCTCGGGCGAGAAGGTCTACCACCTGCCAGGCAGCCGGGACTACGCACGCACGGTCATCAAGGAGCGGGCTGGCGAGCGCATGTTCTGCTCGGAGGATGAGGCAAGGGCGGCTGGCTGGCGGGCGCCGCGCGGCTGAAGCTGGCGGCCCTGTTCGCGGTCCTGCTGGTGGCGGCGTGCGGCCCGTCCGAGACCATCGAGACGCTCTACCGCAACTCGCTCCTCGACGAGAACGCGCGCATCCACGTGGCTACGTTCGACGCCGCCGAGAGCCGCGCCTACAACCAGGAGAATTGCCGACAGGCTCAGGAGCTGTTCCAGGCACAGCCGGGCGTTCGAACCCGCTTCTGGTGCGAGGCGGGCCGGTACAGACGGTAGGTGTGCTGAGCCCTGCAGGCGCGGCGACGACGCCTTCGCTTGACGTTGGCCGAGTCTGCACCCTGTCTGCACGACCGAATCGCCCTTCCGCCCCGATCGTCACACCCCGACGCCAGCCGACAAGTTCGATACTAGGCTGCGCGAGGCAGACGCGCGGGAGTCGGTGAGGCTGCGACGTTCGGCCAGCCCGCGCTCGACGTGGCCGCTCGGTCCGCTGGCCGTAATGATCGGTCTAGGCTGTAGGCCAGCGCGACATCCGCGGCTAGCTGCGAGCCAGCTCTCAAAACGGCAAACCGAGCTAACCCATTGTGTGGAGTGGATTTTTCGGGCCACTCGAAAAAGAATTGAGAGTGATTTAGAGTGGCGTCATGGACGAGCAGTTCGCCTTCAAACTGGTGCCCCCTAGAGCAGAGCTAATCCAGCTATGGACGCCCGACGAGATATATGACCGCCTAGATCTATATAATATCGAGCAGTTTGTCGAGGATCGAAGGGTCGAGCGCAAAAGCGCGTCTGTTCAGCCTCGCGCATTGGCAGAATACCTTTCTATGTGGTCCAATACTCAACCTCATGGTGGCATAATCATCGTGGGTATAGATGACTCCGGACGACTCTCTGGGTGCAAGAAAATTGCCGCATCCCATAAAAATACTCTCGAAAGCCTGTCTTTGCTCTGCCCTGATGCAAGGTGGGCAAACAAGGACGTAGCTATTAAAAATTATAAGGGCGAAGATGACTTCGTTATGGTGTACCGGGTAAACTATCGGCCTGATAAACTTGTAGAAACGTCGGGTGGAGAAGCGTTTGTTAGGGAGGGCGACAAAAAGATAAAAATTAACGAGTATTTAAAAAGAGAGCTGAGAATTTAGAAGGGAGAAATACACTACGAACTTGAAGAAACTAACCTTAAATACCCCGAAGAATTCGACATGGGTGATATAAGCAATTTTTGTAAAGCTTTTCACATAAATCGACGCTCGCAATCGGATCGATCAAAAGAAGAACTGCTAGAGTTGGCAAAGCTCGGCAAGCATGTGGGAAAGAAATTCAAGCCAAATCTGACTTGTGCGCTTCTTTTCGCGCATGACCCTAGAGACGTTATTCCAGGCGCTCGCATTCGGGTGATCCGCTACGAAGGCAATCAAGAGAAATTTGGACAAGAGCTAAATTCTGTTTACAGCACATTCGTAGATGAAAATGCATCAAAAATATTATTCAACGTTAAGCCGATTGTCTCTGCGCAAATAAGAACTCTTCAGAGATTCACAGTAAGCGGCAGAATAACAATAAAGCCGGAATACCCAGAGGAAGCTTGGTTCGAAGCTATTGTCAATAGCGGTAGCGCATCGCTCGTACAACCTGAAAACGCAAAATATATTTGTGAAGATCTTTGATGACAAGTTTGTAGTTGAAAGTCCCGGCGGGTTCGTGCCCCCTACAACTGCATTGACTGTGTACGATGCACACAATCCGCGCAATCCATACCTCATGGAAGCGATGATGCATTTAGAGCTTACATTTTGCGGCTATGAGGGAACTCGGCGCATGCGTAGCGCAATGCAGAAAGCTCGACTGCCCGAACCTCACTTCAAGCAAATCGAAGCTCACTCTTACCATGTCCATGTAACTTTAGAGAATGATGTAAAAAACCGAAAGTCGTTCCTTCCAAAGTAAATGGCAAGAAGCTTTACGCCTCAGCAGTTAAATGATCTGACTGCTGATGAAAGTTTCATAGTTACTTATCTGACAACAAAGAACGATATTAACATAACCGAAGCTGCCCTGGCAATGAATAAATCATGGCCGACGGTCAGCAAAGCTATGTTATCACTTCTAGAGCGTGGCATAATTGAATTCACCGACAACAAGGGGCGCAAGCACGACTCTAAAAAATATACAAATTGAAGAGAGCGCTTGAAAACTAACGTTGCGCACCAAAAAGCCCGCCGCGGCGCTGAGCCGTGGCGGGCTGAAGTCTCGGGAGGAAACACCGCCGAAGCGGGCACACGAAGCGATTAGCATTTGGCATGCCAGACCCCGCGTGCGCCTCGGCACTCGTCACCGAACCGTCATCAGCGCCGCCAAGTCCGCTGCCAGCCTGTCGTAGTCGCGCAGGTGCACGCCGTCCGGCGGCGCGGCCTGCGTGGTCAGGCCAGGTCCGCCGTCGCGCAGGCCTGCGAACGGATCGAGGAACCGGCATCCATGTCGCTCGCACAGGCTGCGCAAGACTGCTGAGTAGGCGTCAACCGCCGCCGGATCGCGGATTGCCGCAGCCTCGGGGCCGAGCGGCGGCACGGCGGCTACCAGCACCACGTCCGCATGCGCGCGGAGCCAATCGATGATGCGGGCTGCCGCAGCCTCAAACCCGGCCCGGGTGCTCTCCGACAGCGGATCTGCCCGGCGCAGGATGTCGTTGGTGCCGACGAACAGCACCGCTGTTCCAGCCCGAGCACTGAACGGCAATGCGTCGAGCTGCGCGGCATAGCCCCGCGCCGAGGTGCCCCCTATGCCACCGTTGACCAAGAGCACCCGCCGCGCCAGCGCAGGGGCGACAATCTCCGCGTGCGAGTTGCCCGCCAGGAACACGAACCCCGGCTGCGCCTGCGCCAGCGCCGTGCGGATCTCCGGCAGGCGCCGGTCGAGGTGCTCGCGCGCCAGTCGCGCGTTCCGCTGCGCCTGATCCTCGGCGTAGACCGCAGTCACAGCCGCGCAGGCTCCGACGGCGAGAACGCCCCTGCGCGTCCAGCGGCGGGGAGGCCGGGCGCGGCTGTCGCTGAAGCTGTGCATCCGCCGCCCGGCATATCATGCCAGCCGGCACATTACTCAGCGCCGCCCCGCCTGCCCCTGCACGGCAGCCCGAAGCACCGCATCAGCGACCGGCGTCTGAGCCCGCTGCGCGACGATGCTCCGGATCTGCTGCACGCTGTCGGGCGCCGAGAAGAGCTCGGCCAGAGTCGCGTTGTTGCGGCCGAGATAAGCCCGGCGTGCTGCCTCACCTGCGTTCGCCAGCATGGAACGGCCGCCGGTGCGCAGCGCCGTCAGCCCCTGCTGCGGCAACGTCTCGCCGCCGATCTCCGCCCGGTAATGCGCGTTAAAGTTGGTCGGGCTGCCCTGCGGCTTGCGGGTGCCCGTGGCGCGCAGGACGTCGAGCAGCTCGCTCACAGCCTCGCGGGGCGAGGCAGCCGGCGCACGCTCGCGCTCGAGCGCCGCCATCACCGCGTCGAGGTTGCGCCCCTGCTGCTCCGTCCCGGCGACGTCCTTCGGGAATCGGGCACCACCGCCCTGTACCTCTCCGCCAACGAGCCGCGTCATGCTGGCGTCCGCCTGGTTGGCGAGTGCCTGCCGGATAAGCGGCCCAACCACGTCGGGGTCGCGCGCCGCCAGCCGCGTGACAGCGTCGGCAAGCTCGCCCTCGCCGCCGACCTGCGGGCGGTGCGGTAGCACGGCGGCCGTCGGGGCGTTCGTGTCGCTGGCGCCCGCGACGGCGCCGAGCGGTCCGTGCTCCAGCGGCTCCAGGTTCTGCCCGCGCGCCTGCGCCTGTGCGGCCAGCGCGTCGTCGTACGCCTGTGAGCCGCCGCGGGCCGGGTCTCGAGCGATGGCGCGCGCCTTAGCGGCCCCGCCTTCATACAGGCTGGCAGCCTGTGAACTGAAGCCCGGGTTGGCCCGGTTGCCGAGTGCCACGCCGCGGTCGCGCATGTCCTTCGTCACGGCGTCGATGACAGCCACGGAGTTGTCGGGCTGGCCGGCATAGGCCGGGCCGAGCACCTCGTCGTTGCGCAGCCGCCGCAGCGACGCCTGAAAGGCCGGACCTGCTGCGATTGGCTCAAAGTCAGCCCGGTCCAGGACGTGCCGCCCGGCCTCATCGTAGGCGGGGCGCGTGGCGCGGTTGATGCCGGCCCGTACGTCGTCGATGGCGCCCTGCGCCGCCGCGGCCGCGGACGCGGCCGCCTCTGGCGCAACATCCCCTATGCCGAAGCCCCGACCGCATGAGCAGCCGGGGCTTCGGTCAGCGCCGGGGTGTCTATCAAGCGAAGAAGCTGGTGCTGAACTGCTGTTGCGAGAGCCCGGCAAACTCGACGGTTCCCCCGCCTGAGAGCCTCAGCAGAGCATTCCCGTTTGCGGCTGCGCCTAAGGTATAGGTCTGACCCTGCAGGTCGATACGGTCGCCCTGCGCTTGGTTGAAGCCGAGGATCACATCACGACCTGAGTTCTGGCCAAACACATAGCGATCGGCGCCAAGATCGCCGGAAAGCACGTCGTCGCCACGGTCGCCTGAGATAAGGTCATCCCCCTGTCCGCCATAGAGCGTGTCATTGCCCTGGCCGCCGTAGAGAACGTCGGAACCGATGTTGCCAAACAGGAGGTCGTCACCCAGGTTGCCGAACATCACGTCGGAAGCAACACCGCCGTAGGCGCTATCGTTGCCGATACCGCTGTAGATCGTGTCGTTCCCCTGATTGCCATACAGCTGGTCGTTGTCTTGGTTTCCGTAGAGCTCGTCGCTGCCGCCGCCCCCAAAAATGGTGTCGTTCCCCTGGTAGCCAGCTATGAAATCTCCGCTTTCAGCACCGGAAAACGCATCGGCAGCGGCGGTGCCGGTCAGGTAAACACCGCCGCCGGCACGGTGGGCCGCGATGTAGGATGATGAAACGTCTACTGCTGCGGTGCGGCCGCCGTCCTGCGTGTCGAGGCCGATAGCGCCTGTGATCTCAATGATGCCTTGTCGAGGCGCGCCGCTGGACGGTGACGTAGTCGTCCAGGTCACATTCGTCAGGAATGCCTCCAATGAAGACACCTCTGTGAGCGGCGCGGAGCCGATCGACCTGTAGTAGTGAAGGTTGTTCCAGTCAGAGGCAATCTCAGAAAGCCTGGCGGCGTCGGACCGTATAGAAGAGGAGAAGGGCGTGCTGTTTGATCCGCTTGCCGCCGTTCGGATATCGGACGCAATCTGCCTTGCTTGTTGCGCGTTAACGTTCACGCCATTCGTCTCGTACAGCTTCGTGAACGCCAGCGTCACCTGTGCGACGCTCATGATATCCGAGCGGAGCGCGACGTCGTCTATGCCCTGAGCAGCTTTTGCTGCGTAGCTAGCGGTTAGCTGATCTGTGATGCGGCTTAGATCCCCAATCAAACCAGCAGCTTCTTGAGCGTACATCTCGGCGCCGGCGCGCACTTGCAGTGTTACGGATGAGCCGAGAAAATCAGCTTTCGGTGCGAACTTGTACTGACTCCTGACACCGAAGGTCCCTGCTTTATCGAGCAGGGAGGCTTCATCAGAGCCCATCTTTGCGTAGAACTGGACGCTCCCAACGTTGGGGTTCAGCGAGTAGCCCATATAGTCAACAGGATCTACGGCAGCGTTTGCGAACGAAGATCCAGATATGCTGGCGCCCGACGATTGTACGTCGTAGAATGACAAGAATGCTCCGTACTGGCCGTCTAATCCGTCGGAGGATAGGCGCCCGTCGATATCAGCGGTGACCAGCTGATTATTCGTCGGCTCGGAGTCATTGCTCATTTTGGCGTCTCCAATCTAGAGCGCCTAGGCAGCACGAAGGCCACTAATTAGCAATGCCGCAATCCGGCCCTACGTTCTACCTCCTCGTCCGAGTGTCTCTTGTGTGACACCAGGCAACACGTCGCGGCAAGGACCATAAGTCCTTGCATCGCCGACGGCCTGCGCTTGAAGATCCGGGACTTCGCCCCTCTCGCAGCGGCAAACATGCGCTGCGCTTCGCGACCGCCTACCGAAAAGCGGCCAGCGCGAAGTTGCTGGCGTCGCCTGCGTCGGCCGTGATGGCGCCGCGCCGGATCGGGCGTGCTGCGGGCGACATCGTCAGCTCACCCGCATCATGGATGTGTAGCCCTCGTTGGCCACCGTGGACGTAGCGACGTCCGAGAAGGCCTGCACCGTCAGGTAGTCACCGGCGTTCAGACGAACGGTGCAGGACACGCTGAGCTGCGTGTTGGCCCCACTGCCCGCAGGCAGGTGAGCCACGGCTGGAAGATCGGCGGTCGAACCGTTCTTGAGAACGATGATGGAGCGGAGGCTACCTGCCGTCTCAGTGCCGAGGCAGACCGACGCCGTGAAGCTGTAGAGGCCGGTAGTAGGTGCGATAAAGCGCCCTTGTGCGCCGGCGTTGCGGTACCCTCCGGTGTCCTCAATCGTCGACCACGTCACGTTCGTGGCGGTGTTGGCGGGGACCGAGACCCCGTTGTGGCGACCGCTCGCGAAGTTCGACCCGACCTGTAGCTGAAGCGCGCCGTCGAGCTTCACGAGGCTTGAGCGGGGCGTTCCACTGTCACGGTCGGCGCTGATCAGCAGGTTGCCGCCGCTGTCCTGCGTGAAGTTCGTGTAGAACGGCGTCCCGACGTTGCCGATGCTGCTGAAGCGAAACGGGCGCGAGCCCTGGCCCGGGGCGCCCGTCATCTCCGGGACTGTCGCGGGTGGGAGCGTATCGTCCTCGCAGGTATTGCCGAGGCCGAAATTGTTGCGGCTGCCGAGATCCACGACGTTTGCGTCATTCACTCGGAAGCGGCAGTTGTCGACCGTGACGCCCGCCGATCCCGCGCTGAGGAGCACGCCCGCTCCGACGCCCGCAAAGACGCAGCCCGTAATCATGCCGCCCGCGATGAGCGCCGGCCCGATCTGGACGCCGTTCGACCCGGGAGGGGCTTTCGTATTCGGCGGCTCTAGGAAGGTATCGCCCTGGAACCAGCAGTGGTGAATCTGGAACGGCACCGGATGGTCGATCCTGATGCCAGCAAGGTTCCGCTTCATAAAGAATGTGCAGTTGATGGCCGCGAACGTGAACAGCTCGGTCAGGATCTCAATACCGGAGCCCGTGAGCAGGCCGGCCTGGAAATTCGCCACATAGAGCTGCGCCAGCACGCCCTTACGCGTCGCGTTTTCCACGGTGGCGATGCCGGTCCGGCAGTAGACGGCGTTGCCGTTGACCAGGGACACGCCCTGCACGTAGTCGCCGTAGTAATGCCCTCGGTCCAAGCAAACGAATTGGAAGTTCGTGACGTTCAGCAGCAGCCCGTAGGAGAAGTCGCCGCCGAATGTGCCCCCCTTCGATGCAGATGCCGTCGCCCAACGGCGGCGAGTTCTCCCCCGACGTAGAGCCGCCGGCGCAGATGATGTTGACGATGTCGCAGTTCGAGGTCCCGCGGAGATCGATGCCCTTATTCCAGTATTGCTGATTGAAGGCACCGAGTCCGCCCCGAGTGACCACGTTCCGCACCGTGTCGTACGGAACCCGCCGATGGCCGGCGGGATAGAATTCCGAGGTAGAATTCAGCCGATACGCGCTGCCACTGCCCGCGATGTTGTCGTACTCGGTACTCAGCGTGAGGTCGGCCAAGTGCGCCGAGTGCCCGAAGTAGCTGAAGTCGTACCGGATGCCGCCGTTGGCATTCTTCCAGCGGAGAACAGTTGCGTCGGTACCCTGGCCGCGGTTGGTGATCGTGCGGGCCTGCTGTGAGCCCTTGGGGAACACCTCGTAGATCTGCTCTTTCAGGTCGCAGATGCCGGCCGGCCACTCCAGAACGCCACCCGTGATCGGCAGGGCGGCAGACGCCGCCTTGTAGGCGTTGTCCCACTTCAGATCGCCGTCGCTGTCCTTGGCGTAGGCGGCCAGTCGAGGAGCAATCCGCCGTCACGAAGGAAATGTCCGGGAGCATGCAGACGGCGGCTGGGGGCGTCGCAACCATCGCCGAGGCCATGCGGTTGGTCGCAGAAACGAGCGAGCGTGCAGATCTAGCGACGCGCCAAGTCCGGGAGGTCGCGAACGCCGTTCGGTGATCTGTTGTCGCAGAAGCCTTCGGTGCGAGCCGCCAGGGTCTGATCCATGCTCGTCGACGTGCACGCCCATCCCACAGTGAACTGATCGATGCCCTCTAACCCATCACAATAAATATAACCTGAGTTACCGCTTCAGCAGGTTTATGAATGACAAATAAATACCAAATCCCACCACAGATCTTCTCGGCTGATACCGACTTGCTTGCGCAGATCGAAGAGGCTCCTGGCCTGCCTTTCGGCACATTACTCTGCATGACACCAAGTATGAAGAGAAAAATCAGATTTTATTCGACACGTTGGAGATTATCAGAGTCTTTACGCAGATCTAAAATCAAAATACGCGCCAGGGGTGTTTCTAATTTGTCCGGTCGGCGCACGAGGTGACAATCCAGAACTGATTTGCATCGCTATAACAAAGATATACTTTTTCGCATATGTGAAAGGAATACGCCAATCTTGAACAACGGCGTTAACTTGCCCTGCGACCGATTTTTATGTCTGCTTTTTGGTGCAGCTGAAGGTTGATATACTGGCCGCTTTGGGTCGGACGCAGAACGTTCGCTTGCGGGCAGCTAGCCAATCTCCGCTTCCCACCCTGAGCGGCCCCCCGACCGAAGGGGCTCAGAGGTATATTAGAGGTCAGCCCAAAGCTTGCGCGATCGCCCCCTCACGCGCCTCAAGACCTCGTGGCCAGTTGAGCCGCCAGCCCTGATCCATGGGATTGCCGCCATGCGTCAGGATCCTGGAAGACACCTGCCCACATTCCGAGCCGCCGCCCCCAGGCGCGCGCTGCAATCTCGGCGTAGGGATGCGAATCCTGACGTTCGGCCATCGCGTAGCCCTGGCCGACCACCCAGGCGCCGAGATCTTCGCCCGCGACGCGGCAGAGCGCCGTCAGCGTGATGTTGCTTGGCGCATCGGGCAACTCGCACGTCACGGGAGCCTCGCCGATCCGCTGCGTCAAGGCTTTCGCCGCAGCGCGGCCACAGGGATACGCGCGTTCCCGCGCATCCCAGCAGGTCTGGTCGAGATCGGGCGCCGACACCCCGTAGAGGCGCACGTGGCGATCCGCGATCACGAGGTTGCCGCCGTCGATGATTGTCGCGGGTCCGATCAGGGTCTCGCCCGCACGCGCCGAGAGGGGAAATGCGAAGAGCGCGCTCCCAAGGAGCGCGGCCCCCGCCAAGGCAAGATGCTGACCTTCGCGGCGTTTCTCCGGCGAAGGACAAAGGAGCGTACCGGCCAGACCGGCCGCGCAGGCCAGGAGTACACCGACGATGATGGACATGGAGGGAGCCTTTCAGCGCTGTCTCGGATGCCTCCCGTCTGCCCGCTTCCATACCCAGCAGCCTGACGGCGCCTGTCAGCGTTCCGTCAGGCAACCGCGCGTAGATTGATCGCCGCCATGCCGCCTCACCGTACGCTACCGCTTCTTCTCCTCGCCGCCGCGCTGGCCTGCGCCGGTCCGAGCGCGCGCGCGGCCGAGGATGCCGACCGCGCCCGCCGCGCCCTGGAGCAGGGCGAGATCCGCCCCCTCGACGAGGTGCTGCGCGCCGCCCGCGCCGCAGCGCCCGGGGATGTGGTCTCGCTCGACCTCAAGCGGAGCGACGGCCGCTGGCTCTACAAGCTGCGGATTCTCAGTGCAGACGGGAAGCGGCGGACCCTCAAGGTTGATGCCGCCTCGCTGCGGATCCTCGACGGTGACGAGGATGATGATGACTGAGGGCCCGCAGCGCACGCGCGTCCAGGGGCTCGCGCCGTGAAGATCCTGATCGTCGAGGACGAGCCGCGCATTGCAGCGGACCTGAGGCAGGGTCTCGAGCGCTCCGGCTACGTCGCTGAAGTCGTGGCCGACGGCGAGGCCGCCTGGTTCCGTGCCGAGGTCGAGAGCTACGACGCGATGGTGCTCGACCTCGGGCTGCCGCGCCTCGACGGGCTTGGCGTGCTGCGCAGGTTGCGCGCAGCCGACATCCGCCTGCCGGTCCTGATCCTGACCGCCCGGGACGGCTGGCGCGAGCGCGTCGAGGGCATCGACGCCGGGGCCGACGACTATCTCGCAAAGCCCTTCCGCATGGAGGAGTTGGTGGCGCGGCTGCGCGCGATCCTGCGCCGAACCGCCGGACACGCCTCCGCGGTGCTGCGCTCCGGGCCGGTCGAACTCGACACCCGGACGCGCGCCGTCAGCGTCGAAGGGCGCGCGGTCGATCTGACCGCGCTCGAGTATCGCCTGCTCGCCTTCTTGCTGCATCGGCCCGGTGAGGTGGTGCCAGCGGGCGCGTTGCTCGACCACCTCCACGGCACCGACAGCGCGCGCGAGGCGAACGCGATCGAGGCCTTGCTGACACGCTTGAGGCGAAAGGTCGGCGCTGGGGTTATCGAGACGCGCCGCGGCCAGGGCTATGTCGTGCCCGTCCCGGAGCCCAGCGGGGACGGACGGTGCGGCTGAAATCCCTACGTCTGCGGCTGGGTCTCGCGGCGGCCGCCCTGATCGCGCTCGCGCTCGTCCTGGCTGGGATCGGGCTGGCGCTGATCTTCGATGCGGTGCTTGAGGCGCGAACAGTGGATGACCTCGACCGCACGGCCAAGCAGATTGCCGGACAGGTCGACCTCGCCCCGGACGGCAATCCGGTGGTGGCCCGCGAGCCTACCGACCCGCGCTACGCTGCGCCCTACGGCGGACTGTACTGGCAGGTCGAGGCCGGCACGAAGCTCCTGCGCTCCCGCTCGCTCTGGGACAAGCGCCTCGGCGGGCCGGTGGACACGGCAGCCTCAGACGATGGAAGCGTTCTGGATCTGCCCGGTCCAGACGGAGCTTCGCTGATCGCCGTCCAGCGCTCCGTCGCGCTCGGCTCGCGCGAGGGCGAGAGGCGCCTGCGCATCGTTGTCGCTGAGGACCGGCGTGATTTCGCCGGGAGCCGTGCGACCTTCCTGCGCCTTCTCATACCCTCGCTCGCCGCCCTCTTCCTGATCCTAACCGCCGCCATGGCGCTCTTCGTGCACCGGGCCCTCGAACCATTCCGCGCACTCCAGGCGGCTCTGCGTGCTGTCCATGCGGGGGAGCGAGCGCGCCTACCTCTGCACTTCCCGGACGAGGTTCAACCCCTCGTCGCCGACCTCAATCGGTTGCTTGACGCGCAGGAGCGCGCCCTGGTTCGCGCTCGCGCGAGCGCGGCCGACATGGCGCACGGCCTCAAGACGCCGCTCGCTGTCCTCGACGCTCTGGGCCGCCGCATCGGTGGCCGGGAGCCGGAGATGGCCGCCGAGATCGCCGAGCAGGCCCGTGCGATGGGTGGCCAGGTTGAACGTGCCCTCGCCCGGGCGAGAACCGTCCCCCCGGGGGACCTGAGGCGGCGCTCCTGCCTAGTGGCGCCCGCGATCGAGCGACTTGTCGTGACCATGCGGCGGCTGCCGGAGGGCGACAGCCTCGTATGGGAGGTCTCGTTGCCGGCAGACCTCAGCTACCCCAGTGAGGAGGGAGAGCTGATGGAGGTCGCGGGCAATCTGCTCGACAACGCGCACAAGTGGGCACACCGGCGGGTCCGTGTGGGCGGGCACGCCGGCCGGGATGACGCGAGCCTCCTGATCGAGGATGACGGCCCGGGCATGAGCGAGGCGGCAATCGCCGGGCTAGGCCGCGGCGTGCGCTGGGACGAGAACCGGCCCGGGACCGGCTTTGGGCTCGCAATCGCGCGCGACATTGCCGATGCAACTGGTGTCGAACTGAACTTTGGCCGCTCGACGCTCGGAGGTCTACGAGCGGAGCTGACCTGGACACAGTCCCGCATGAGCGGCCCCAAACCCGCCAGCACCGGGTCGTGAAGCGCCAAAGCCCGCTATCCACCCTCAGCAGTCATTGAAATGCTAGGGCCAGAACTACCGCTTCCGACTGAGATACGGATTCCGGCGTTGAGTAGGGCCATGCGGCGCTCAGCCAGCGAACTCAGTCCTGCATGATGCGCCAAGGTGGCGCAGGCCCATCTCGACGCAGAACCACCTATCCAACCCACGGTTGGTGCTGAGCCCATCGGCCCTATCATATGTTTGTGATCCAGACGCTCGGAATGCCTGATGTCACACAACATGCCCGGGCCGCTCGGCTGAAGCCGTCTCCGTTGCCCCAGCGGCTGCCGGCCTGCTCGCCGATAAGGTCGCGCGCCGCGTTTCCGCATGCGGCAGCGAAGCCAAACCTCCCGGTGGAGCGATCGCGATCAGTACACACCGGCGGGAGAGTCGAGCTGATCGCCGAGACGCCAGCGTAAGGGAAGGAAGACGCTTGGATCAGAGGACTCCGCTCAACATTGCCTACGACGCTGTCAGGGCCGCGCGGGAAGCCTGCAAGCTCGCTTCCGGTCGCGCTAGCGCGGAGGACCGCGACGACGGCTTCCCGACGGAGGACATCAGCGATCTAAGGCGCCTCGGCTTGCTCGCCGCGCCGGTCCCCACCGCGGAGGGCGGTGCAGGCCTCGGCGAGGAGCCCGGTGCCGGCAGGCTCATGGAAGTGCTGCGTCTGCTCGGATACGGAAGCCTCGCCCTTGGACGACTATACGAGGGCCACATCAACGCGCTTCAACTGATCGCTCGCTACGGCGATGCCGGGCAGAGGGCGCGCCTCTTCTCTGACGCCCGTGCGGGGCATCTCTTCGGGGTCTGGAACACCGAGCCGCCCGAGGGCGGCCTGACCTTGAGCGTTCGGCCCGGCGGCCTTCACCTCGCCGGCGCGAAGACCTTCGCTTCGGGCGCTGGCCATGTCACGCGCGCGCTCGCCACCGCACGCGATCCGGACGCAGGTGCAACACTGATGCTGGTGGTACCGCTGGAGCCCGGCACCCGTGCCAACCTCTCCGCCTGGCGGGCGCACGGCATGCGCGCCTCGGCCACCGGCACCCTAGACTTTGACGGCCTCGTCGTACCGAAGGACGCCGCTCTGGGAGACCCAGACGCTTACTACCGCCAGCCGGACTTCTCCGGCGGCGCGTGGCGCTTCACGGCGGTGCAGCTTGGCGGCATCGAGGCGGTATTCGACGCTTGGCGCGAGCACATCGTACGGCTCGGACGCGGGCGCGACCCACATCAACTCGCGCGGCTCGGCGAAGGTGCAATCGCGGTTGAGAGCGCGCGGCTGTGGGTGCGGCGTGCGGCAAAGGCCATGTCCGAGGCGACCCTGCCGCCGGGTCGGCTCATCGCCTACATCAACCTGGCCCGCCTCGCCGTCGAGCGGGCTGGTCTCGAGGTCCTCCAGCTCGCTCAGCGTTCGGTCGGGCTTCAGGGATTTCTGCGTGGCCATTCCCTGGAACGGCTTGGGCGCGACCTTGCGACCTACCTGCGCCAGCCGGCGCCGGACGGGGCGCTCACGGGGGCCGCGGATGAGATCCTGCGGGCAGGCGGCCTAGCCGGGGACCTGTGGACTGGAGACAGGACGTGAGCCGGCATTCCGCCTCGCTGCCAGCGAGCTACTTCGACGATTGCTATGCGGGCGATCCGGATCCCTGGCGGTTCGCCACAAGCCCGTACGAGCAGGAGAAGTACGCGGCCACGCTCGATGCCTTGCCACGGGCGCGCTACGCTTCCGCGCTTGAGGTCGGCTGTTCCATCGGCGTGCTGACTGAGGCTCTGGCCGAGCGCTGCGACACCCTCGTCGGCATCGACTTGGCCGAGCGCGCCCTAGACCAGGCCCGTGTGCGCTGCGAACGCCTGCGTCACGTCTGCTTCGAGCGTGCGCAGGTGCCAGATCAATGGCCCGATGGCTCGTTCGACCTGATCCTGCTGTCCGAGGTCGTCTACTTCCTTGATCTGGTCGACGTGGAGCGCCTGGTCGCACGCGTACGGGGCTGTCTGCGGACCGGCGGCGAAGTCGTGCTGGTGCACTGGACAGGCGAGACGCACTACCCGCTGAGCGGCGACGAGGCGGCCGATCGCTTCATCGCGGCCGCCGCAACGTTCCTGCGCCCCTTGCGCGGGACCAGGACCGACGCCTACCGGCTCGACATCCTTGGCCCGGTATCGGTGCCGGGCGTGAGGGGTGAGCGATGAGCGGGTGGCTTGACACACCGCAACGCTACGGCCGGATCAGCCAGGCGTTCCATTGGCTGATGGCAGCGCTTTTCGCCTGGCAGTTCGCCGGGGCGCTGCTCTATGTCGGGATCGGGGATACGGCGCTCACCCGCTTCGTTGGCGCAAGCCACTTCACCCTAGGCTTCACGCTCTTCGTGCTGGTTTGGCTGCGCGGGGCATGGGGGCTGGCGAACCTGAAACGACGTCCTGTTCATGCGGATCGCCTCGGACGCGCCGCCACCTTCGGCCACGCCCTGATCTATGCCCTGATGATCACTGTGCCGAGCCTTGCACTGCTGCGCCAGTACGGATCGGGCAAGCCGTTCTCGCCCTACGGCATTCCGCTCATGCCTGAGCGTGAGAGCAAGATCGGATGGATGATTTTGCCGGCTGATCTGCTGCATTACTGGCTGGGCTTCACGCTTCTCGCCGTGGTTCTCGGCCATGCGGCCATGACGTTTATCCATTGGAAGCTGCGAAAAGAGAATGTGCTCGCACGCATGACATGATGCACCCCAGATAGCAGCGCCCTCAATTCGCGGGCTTCTCTGGCAACCTATCACGCGCGCCAGCGCTGGCCGATCGTGTTCGCCTACCACCGACGCGCCTACCGGGCGTTCGGGTTGGGCGGCTTGTTGTGGTTCATGGAGAGCCTGCGGCGTGATCTGGACCATCGGATGCTGTCGGCAGTGGTCCTGCTGATGATGAGCCGGCCGGACGATCCGGCACCGGGCGAGATCGTGCGCTGGACCCGGCAGTTGCATCGCGAGGGTGTAACCGTCACGCCGACGCAGACGAAGCGTGGACGCAAAACGCTCGGAGCGACGGCGATGACCTCTGCCGAGCGGCAACGGCGACATCGAGCGCGGAAGCGAGCGAAGTAGGACCTCACAGCAACCGGGCACGAGGGGGCTGCAGCGAGGGACGAGGTACCGCCCGCTCCGCTTGATCATCAGAGGGCCTGCTTCCGACCCTTCTCGAGCCTCCTGAACGTCCGCTTCCTGGCAGCGCGTCGGAGGGCAGAGCTGGCCCACGGCCTCGGAGTCTCAAGTCCTGGACGTTCGAGCGAGTCCGCTCAGGCCAAACTGGTAGGTCAGGTCGCCGTGGGCCAAGCTGTCGGCGATGAAGCGATCGAAGGCCGCAACGAAGAACGAGGTCAGCTGGAAGTACGTGTTGCGCGGTCCTGAACGGGCCAGGAAGCCCTTGCTCTCTGCGACGGCTAGAATGTTGCGGATGTGGCTGCGCGAGACGCCAAAGTGCGAGGCGATGGGGCCAAGATCCGCCTCCCGGAAAGCGCCGTCGGCTTTGGAGCCTGCCATCTCCAAGACTGAAAGCAGAATGATCAGCCCGCTCGTGCTGCTCAGGATGTAAACAAGATCCATGTTACTCCAAAGCATCGCGACGATCCCGTCGAAAGCCTCGATCGCGCAGCGCGCATGTGCAGCCTGGAACTCGACGTTGCGCTCGAGCGCATAGGCATAGCCGGGATCGGGATAGAGGGTCTCCAGGGCCGCGTAATGGGCCGCTATCCACTCGCGATCCCAGGCCAACAGTTCCTCGGTGGGACGGATCAATCTCACCCGGCTATCTCCGGGCTGCTTCTGTAGCTCCAGATCGCCAGTCCGGACGAGGCGCGCGACGAACGCATCTATAAGCCTCGGGCTGGCGAAGCCGAAGCGAGCAACGGTCGTCTTGAGCTTGTTCAACGTCGGCCAGGTGTCCCGGTCGGCGGGATCGTAGTTGGCGTACAGGCAGACGATGATCGCCAGGGTCGTCACGCGCCCGACATCTGCTCCGAAGCGGCCTGGAAAAGTGTCGATTGCGTAGACCTTGGTCTGCTCGGCGATGAAGACACGCCGCGCGGCCGGAAAATTCGGATGCGCCAGGATCGCGCTTGCGGTGACGGGCTCGACCGGAGCCTCGGGCGCGCAACGAGCGGACCGGATCATCGTGTGCCCCCGCCGCAGCGGTCGATGTTGCATGGCGTGCGTCTACAGGGAAACCAAATCAATTGGCAGGGGGATTTTCTATCTTGAGTTGTAATCATTACAAAAATCAACCGAAAGTTAGGTCCGGCGACTTCATCGATAGTAAATATCGATTGCTTAAGATAGTTCTATTACCGAATCATTGGTTGTGAATCCGCTTAAATTACTCATCCCGATGGGCTTGGACTCGTACACAGACAGACTTATCTCGAAGCAGGCCAAGCCGACGGCATTGGATCCGCCCCAGAATATAAATAGATAGAACATTCCCGTTGGATCGCACGCCACCAAACGACGGAATCTCAATTTGCTTTAGTGGCCGACAACCACCGGCGCGGACTGCGCGGGCGATACGCGGAAGTGCATCGCTGATAAAAGCCTACCCGCATGGCGAGGAGTCCCGCGAGCGCGCGATTGCCACGCGCCGGGTGCTGGCAGTTGACTACCCTCAGCCGCCATTGGGCCGCTCCATGAGATGTGTCCAGAAAATGAAGGTGTCGAACGCGACGGAGATGAGCGTGATCAACAACGCCTGCTGCATCGTTGACCTCCGCGCCGACGGGTAGCGCCACCTCTATTCCGGTTTCGATGATCAGGCTTACAGTTCGCGGAGCCAGCTTCCGAGCATCGAGCCCGTCTCGGAGCGGACCGGCAGGCCGCCCCGGTCGATGGCGGCCTCGCGCGGCAGGAACCCGAACCGCCGCTTGAAGGCGCGGCTGAAAGTCTTCTCGTCCGTGAAGCCCACCGTGTAAGCGATGCTCGACACACGCGGGCGCGGTCCGTCGCCGGACCGCGTCAGCAGCGCCATGGCGCGGGCGAGGCGGCGGTTGCGGATGTAGTTCTGCACCCCGTCATCGGCCGCAAACTGGCGGTAGAGCGTGGCGCGCGAGAGGCTGAAGCGCGCGCAGAGCATTTCCGGACCGAGTCCCGGGGTGCTGAGATGGTTCTGGATGAAGGCGCGGATCTCGAGGCTCGCCCGGCGCTCGGCAACCGAGGCGTCAGTGACGGGGCTCGGCAGGGCGGCGGCGCACAGTTTGGCTGCTGCCTCCGCGATGCTGGCCCTGTACGGCGCAGCGAGGCTCTCCCCGTGGGCCACCACATCGCGCAGGTAAGAGGTGAAGATCTGCGTGCCCGCGTCGCGTGCGGCGCTGAACACGCAGCCGTGCAGGGCGTCGAGCGACTCGCTCCGGTCGCCCAGCGCCGCGCGGGGCAGCAGGATGTTTGTCGCGGTCACGGGTGAGGCCGTGAGGCTGACCGGTTGCGCAAGATCGTAGACCACGAAATCCGAGGGCCGGACCTCCGCCTCCCCTCGCTCCGTGCGCACCACGCTCGTCCCGCTCCGGTAAAACTGGATCAGCAGGTGGTCGAGGCCCTGCGCCGCCGTCGTGCGGGCGGTGCGCTCCAGGGTCTGGGCTGGGGCGGAGACCTCGCCGATTAGGACGGTACCGAGGTTGTAGCTCCTCATCGCCACCGAGGGGCCGACATGGGTTTCGGAGACCGGCCGCGCCTCGAAGATCGGTGACAGGTGCTCTGCCCATGACTTCCACGCCTCTACCGGGTCGTTGCCGGGAACGAATTGGGTGAAAGGCATATCCGACATCGTCTAGTTCTACACTGTTGAAGGTCAAGCCAGGCGCGGTTGCTGCATCTTTTGGTAGTATCTGTCTCGGTCTGTCTACAGCCGTGATTGAAGAGCCCTAAAGCGACGCTGGCCTTGTGTAGAAATTCTTATCCTTACCTTTTCCGCCTCGCAATCTAGGTAAAATGTCAAAATTTGCGACGATCTCGCTCGCGTTCGAGACAGAAGCGCACCTGTCGACGTGCCGTGGAGTGAGCCGCAGGTGTCGCGCGAGACAGAGAGGACCTAAAATGAGACTTAGTTGCACATAGTATTTGTTTGAGATTTTAGGATTGTAAATTGATACGGTTTGAGACTTATACGGCTATAGCGGCGTTCTGTTCTTAGGGTCTGGGTTAATGCGTTGGGCGCCTGATGGTCTCGTCGCCGATGCCTTCGGCCCAACGCCCGACTGGATCTCAGAATGTCATCCATCACGCTCTCGGCCGCGACGCGGCAGAACCTGCTCTCGCTGCAGGACACCGCGAACCTGCTCTCGACCACCCAGGGACGCCTCTCGACCGGCAAGAAGGTAACCTCGGCGCTCGACAACCCGACGAACTTCTTCACCTCGCAGAGCCTGACCGCGCGCTCGTCCGACCTCTCGGCGCTGATGGACGGCATCTCGAACGGCATCCAGACGATCCAGGCGGCGAGCCAGGGCATCAGCTCGATCCAGAAGCTGATCGACACCGCCAAGTCGACGGCCCAGCAGGCGATCGCCGACAAGACCGGCGGCGGCGGCGGCGTGAAGGGCGGCGCCAGCGCCCAGGCGGCCAAGGCCGCGGGCACCGCGACGCTCAACAATCTCGGCACCAAGGGCGCCGACGGCAGCACGACCTTCGACCTGTCGAGCCCGACCAAGGACGCCTCGCTCGACATCTCGCTCGACGGCGGCACGACCAAGACCACGATCCGGCTCGACTCGACCGCGCTCGCCAATACCGGCCTGACGGATCTCTCGAAGCTCTCGGCCGACGACCTCCTCAAGGCGATCGACTCGCAGATCGCCGGCAGCGGCCTCGCGGGCAAGGTCAAGGCCAGCATCGGCGACGACGGCCGCCTCGGCTTCGCCACCACGGCGACCGGCTCCTCCGCCAAGGTCTCGGTGGCGGCGTCGGGCAACGCGACCGTCGATATCGGCTTCGGCGTGGCCAAGACGCCCCCGAAGGCCGCCACCGTCACCGCCAACGCCGCGCTCGGGCCCACGGCCGATTTCACCAACGGCGGCAGCGCGAGCTTCACGGTCTTCGACGGCAGCAAGACCGTGACGGTCAAGCTCGACAAGGACACGGTGCTCAACGACAGCGGCAGCCGCAAGCTGGTCGACGCCGCGACCGGTCAGGCCCAGAAGGCCGACATCGTCGACGCGATCAACTACCAGCTCGGCAAGGCCGGCTCGACCGCCACGGTGCGCCTGGGCACCCAGGCGCTCGACGGCGCGGCCAACGTCGACAAGCTCGTCTTCGTCTCCGGCGATACCGGACCGGACGCGCAGCTCTCGGTCACGGGCGGCACCGACACGACCACCGGTGGAGCCAACGGCACCGGCATCGGCTTCAACACCTTCACGCCGGGCACGAACAGTGCGACGGCGGCAGCCGACCTGCCGAGTTCGAACTCAACGAACGGCACGGTCGCGAGCTTCTCGGCCGGGGTCGGCGGCACGCAGGGCGCGGTCGCCTTCGGCAAGGCCTTGGGCCTCGCATCGGCCACGACCGCGGTCGTGGACGGGCTGACCACGTCCTTCACGGTCAACAGCAAGAGCTTCTCGATCGACTCCACGTCGCTGAAGGACGCCACGAACCCGCTCGGCAACAGCCCGACCAACCAGCAGATCCTCGACGCGATCAACAGGAAGCTGGACGGCGCCGGGCTCACCACAGTGAGGGCCAGTCTCGACAGCGGCAACAAGCTCACCTTCACGGATTCGAACCGGGCCAACAGCGCTCCCACCGTCTCGGTCGCGAACGACCAGCTCGGCCTCGCTTCGACACCCTCGACGGTGACGTTCGCGAACGCGCTCACCACCAACACCGACGTCCGGACCAACAGCGCGAGCTTCACTGTCGCGGGCGCAGCCATCACGATCGACGCCAACGCGCCGACCGGCAGCGGCACGTCCACGAAGCTGGGCGACGACCCGATGAACGTGCCGCCCGCGAAGGTCGTGGCCTCGATCAACGAGCAACTGCGCTTGGCGGCAGCCGGCGGCAACGCGGCGGCCGCCACGGTCAAAGCCTATCTCGACGGCAGCAACAAGCTCACCTTCGTCGACGGCGAGACGGCGAACGCGAACGCGCTGACCTTCACGAAGGGCGCGAACACCACCAACAACACAGGCCTGAGCACCACGACGGACGGAACGGCCGGAGCCGCAGGCAACTCCATCCAGTCGACATCGGGCAACGCGGCGGCGACCCAGACCACGACCACAGCCGCCGCGGCGTCCAAGACGGCGGCGAGTGCCCTGCCGGACTTGAGCACGCTGAGCTTCGGGACCGGCCAGCACACGACGTTCGAGGTGAAGATCGGCTCGGGGGCGACGAAGTCCGTCACGATCGACGGCAGCAGCACCGACAGGAGCGGCACCGCCCTCAGCCAGGGCCCGCTCACCGGAAGCCGCCTGGTGGAAGCGATCAACCTGAAGCTGGCCTCCACGGCCAACGGCGCAGCCTCCACGGTCACCGCCTCGATCAACAACGCGAACCAGCTCGTCTTCAGCGACGGTGCCGGTGGCGGGACCGCCCCGGACGTCACCGTGGCCGGCAACAATCTCACGGACCAGCTCGGGCTGTTCGGCACGCCGGCCAAGACGGTGCTGAGCGTGAATCTCGCCACCGCCTTCCCCGGCGGCCTCGACCTCGGCAGCGGCAAGGCCGCGAGCTTCACGGTCGGCGGCACCACGGTGCAGATCAACAAGGACAGCACGGACGGGAACGGCGGGTCCGGCAAGCTCGGCGCGACCGCGAGCCTCGCCTCGGTCGTGAAGTCGATCAACGGCCAGCTCGCCGGCACGAGCTACGCGGCCTACGTCGATGCGGGCTCCGGCAAGCTGACCCTCGTCGGCTCGAACAGTGGAACGACGGCCCCGGGCCTCTCGAACCTCAGCGACACGCTCGGCCTCGGCCTCGGCACCGCGGCGGCGGCGACCGCCGGCACCGCGGCGACCACGGACAACACCGGACGGATCGACCTGTCGGCCGGGAAGTCCGCGAGCTTCACCGTCAGCGCCGGGGGCGCGACGTCCAACACCATCACGGTCAACGCCGCGAGCATCGCGAGCGCCGGGGGCCCGGCGATTGGCAGCAGCGGCAGCGCCACGAAGGCGGATGTCCTCGCGGCCATCCAGTACCAACTCGACAACAACAGGAACACCAGCACCAACCTCGCCGCGCCGATCAAGGCGCAGGTGTCGTTCGACCAGAACGGTGCTCTGAAGGTCACGTCCAACGCGGTCGGCGCCTCCGCCTCCGTGTCGCTCAACGCGCTCAGCGACGACATGGGGCTCGGCCTCGGCCGGAACACCGCCGCCAACGGCACCTTCGCGGCTGGCAGCGGCACGCCGGCCGATGCCGTGACCTCGTCGGGCAGCGACGCCACGGACGGCTCGTCCACCGCGACGATCATCGGGGGCACGCTGAACACGGCCTCCGCCCTCGGCAGCCTGAACGCCGGCGCCAACGCCTCGTTCGACCTGAAGCTCGGCTCCAACCCGGCCAAGACGATCAACGTCTCGACCATCGCCGGGCAGACGCTGACCGCAGCGCAACTCGTCACCACGATCAACCAGCAGATCGCGGCCGATACGGGTCTCGCCGGCAAGGTCCAGGCCAGCATCAACAACGGCAAGCTGCAGATCTCGACCACGACGGCCGGCTCCGACCAGAAGCTGACGCTCCAGGCGAAGGGCACCGACACTATCGGCTTCGGCACCGCGACCTCCTCGGCGATGACCTCCACCGGCACGGATGTCGGCGGCAGCAAGGGGGCAAGCTCCGTGCGGCAGACGCTGGCGTCGCAATTCAACGACCTGCTCGGCCAGATCAGCCAACAGGCCCGGGATTCGAGCTACAACGGCATCAACCTGCTGTTCCGCACCGGCAACAACAGCAACGACAACACGCTGCACATCGCGCTCAACGAGAAGAACACCTCAGCGGTCGATGTGAAGGGCGTGCGTTTCGACGCGGACGGGCTCGGCCTCAACACCGTGACCGGCGGCTTCCAGACGGACGACGAGATCACCTCCATGATCGAGAAACTCAACACGGCGACCAACACCCTGCGCACGCAATCCTCCACCTTCGGCGCCAACCTCTCGGTGGTGCAGAACCGGCAGGAGTTCTCGAAGGCGCTGATCAACATCCTCGACACCGGCGCGGCGAACCTTACGAACGCCGACATGAACGAGGAGGCAGCCAACTCCCAGGCACTTTCGACCCGCAACTCGCTGGCTGTTTCGGCGCTGTCACTCGCCAACCAAGCTCAGCAGGGCATCCTTCAGCTCTTGCGCTGAACCTCTGTGGCGATGCCGGCCGTTCAAAGATTGGTCGGTATCGCCGCCGCAGCGGTTGGATGCTAGGTCTAATTGTGTCGGCTGTGGACGGCTCCTGCCTGATATCGGCGTGGGTGCAGGCTGACGGAGGAGATCGACGAGCGGGCACGGCAGCCACGGCGCTCGAGCGGCAGGCCACTGCCAACGCCGCGACCGCCGCCCTCGATGAGGTCCGTGAACGGCAGATGGAGGTCGCCAAGCTCGTCCCCGGAGCGATGTGCGGCGGCGAGGGTAGCGACGATTTGCTCAGCGTTGCGTGTTCCATCCAAGGCTGCGGCAAACTCATAGGCGGAAGGTCAGCACCTAAGAGGCATGCCAAGGGGTGCTCCCGACCCTTTGCGGACCGTCGGAAGGTCTGCTCGCTGGCTTTCGATCAGGTTAAGGCCGCTGACCGGGTTGGGTGAAAAGCCGCTGGGCCGCTCTTAGCGCCGCATCGTCGATGCCGGACCTCGCAGACCAAGCTCAGGACCCGGAATACTCGCCATCGGTGACCTGCTCCATCCATGTCACGGCCTTGCTGTCGTTACGCTCTTGGATCGCGATATGCGTCATCGCCGTGGTCGCCGTGGCCCCGTGCCAATGCCTCTCGTTCGGCTCGAACCAGACGACGTCGCCCGGCGCAATCTCCTCGATAGGGCCGCCCTCGCGCTGAACCCATCCGCGTCCGAAGGTGACTATCAGCGTCTGGCCAAGTGGATGCGTGTGCCATGCCGTCCGCGCACCCGGCTCGAAGGTTACGCTCGCCATCGCGACTCGGGCAGGATCGGGCGCACTGTGGAGCGGATCAATCCGCACCGTGCCGGTGAACCACTCGGACGGCCCTGCGCCCGAAGGCTGACTTCCGCTGCGTTTGATGTCCATGGGATCCATCTTCCGTTGTTTGAAGGAACGCGCGTCAGAGCGACCAGCCGCCGTCGACCGAGATCGATGCGCCCGTGACGAACGCACCGAGGTCCGAGCACATCCACAGGACAGCCTCGGCAATCTCCTCGGGCTTGCCGAGTCGTCCGACCGGCTCAAGGTCGATTGCTTTCTGGATGTCACCGCCAGTGAATCGGTCCATCATCGGCGTCTCAATGTTTCCGGGGAGGATCGCGTTCACCCGGACGTTCGCCTTCGCATAATCGAGGGCGGCCGACTTGGTGAGGCCAATCAGGGCGTGCTTCGAGGCGGCGTAGCTCGCTCCTCCCGCCACGCCCCTGATGCCAGCGCCAGACGAAGTGTTGACCACCACCCCGCCGCCCTGGCGCAGCATCTGCGCGATCTCGTGCTTCATGCACACGAACGTGCCGCGCAGGTTGATGTCGAGGATGCGGTCCCATTCGTCGAGAGCGATCTCGTGGACGGGGGCGGCCTTGTTCTCGACGCCGGCATTGTTGAAGGCGCAGTCGATGCGGCCGAGCCGCTCGACGGTTTTGAAAACCGCCGCCTCGACGTCCTCCGGCACCGACACGTCGCACCGGATCGCGAGCACCTCGCCGCCTTCCGCTTCAATCTCCGCGCCAAGCTGATCGAGCGCAGCCTTGGTACGGTCGGTGATTGCGACCCGTGCGCCTTCCCTCGCGAACGCGACGGCGGCGGCACGGCCAATGCCGCTGGCCGCGCCCGTGATGAAGGCGACTTTTCCGGTGAAACGCCGCATGTCTCGCTCTCTCGGCTGACCTCGTTGAGTCAGACGTAGACATTGCGCGGGGCGTCGATCAGGCGTTCCTCACTCAACGGAACGATGAGCGACGTTCATCGTCGGACGGCGCGGCCGCTACGAGCCGAGTGGCTTCATCTCGCGGATCAGATCGATGAGGAGCCGCAGCCCCGTCGGCAGTTGGCGACGGCTGGGATAGTAGAGGTGGAAGCCGGGTCCCAGGGGAGCCCAAGCCGCCATCACGACGCGAAGCTCGCCGCGGGCGACCGCAGGTCCGACACACGCCTCCGGGAGATAGGCGAGGCCGCCTCCGGCCGCCGCGAGCGACAGGGCGAACTGCGTGTTGTCGAGCGTCACCGCGCCGGGGACGTCGACCGCGATGGGCTCGTCCGTCCTCTCGAACTCCCACCGGTAAAGGCTCTCGTCGCCGAGGCGGATTCGTAGGCATCGGTGAGCCGCGAGGTCGCTCGGATGATCGGGCGTGCCGTGCAGGTCGAGATAGGCTGGAGCGCCGACCACGACCCAGCGCAGATCGGCGGACAGGCGCTGGGCTACCATGTCCTGAGGGACGGTCCCGCCATAGCGGATGCCTGCATCGGCGCCGGCATCCACGACATCGAGCAGATCGTTGGACACCCTGACGTCGATCTCGATCATCGGGTGGCGTTCATGGAAGAGGGGCAGCACCGGGGCGAGCAGCAACGTGCTCGCATGTTCGAGCACGTTGAGGCGGATCCGTCCGGTCGCCTTCGTTGGTTCACGGTGCTGGTTGAGCACGTCGAGCGCGGAGCCGATGGCCGCGAACGGTGCATCCAATGAAGCGAGCAGATCTTCCCCTGCCGCCGTGAGTGTGACGCTGCGGCTGGTGCGGTTGACGAGGCGGACGCCGAGGCGCGTCTCCATCGCCTTGAGCGCATGGCTGAGCGCAGAGGCGCTGACGCCAAGCTCCAAACCCGCACGCCGGAAGCTGCGGTGGCGCGCGATGGCGAGGAAGGTCCCGAGGTCGGCCAATTCGGTCCGATGGATCCGCATCGGAGCAGTGAAGTGTCTGCTCGCGGGAAAGCAATCCCCAACGCGTCATGACCGCGGTGGGTCGGATGCGGAAAGGCCGCTTCCGGTTGGATGACCAGGGTCCGCTCCCCACCCCAAGCAGCTCTTGGCACGGTCAAGCTGGCTATAGATCCCGTAGCCAGCCGAGTAGGCCGCTCTCAGACGCTGCCGCAACCGGCGCCGATCCCGGCTCGACCCGCATCGGCGAGAGGCCGTACCGCCGTTTGAAGGCACGGCTGGCTGGCTCGGCTGATCCCTGTCGTACCCCTCCAAACTGCAGATCCCAGCCCATGCCCGAGAGCCGCCGCTCATCTTCGCACCCTCGCTGGTCCCGGCAGCGGCTGCGTCGCGCTGCCGACATGCTCCTGCCGGGTGAGCGGCTATCGGATCTCGCTGTCTGGTCCTTGTTGATACTGCTGGCTGCCTTGCTGCTGCTATTCGTGGTGCGTGAGATCCGCGACGGCGTGCTCACCAGCTGCCCAGGATACGATGGCCAAACCTAGCCAATAGCCGTCCGCTCAGAGGATCAAGTTGCGGGCAAGCGAACGTTCGCCGCGGCCCAGGCGAAAACCTCAAAATGACCCAAAGCAGGCCCTTGCAAAGTGCGCTTCTGAGCAGTTTGTTTGACGGCTTGAGCGACTGACGGTGGCCGCAAGCAGCCTGTCTGCTTATGACGTCACTTGCTGCCAAAGCGGGCGAAGCAGAAATCCATCAAGTTGAGCAAAAGCCCTCAGTTCGAGACTATTGTTCATGACCTCATTCCGCGCCGATCCGTTCAGCCGACGCGGAACGTTCAGTGCCGTGGCAGGGTGTGCAGCGCCCGCAGGAACACGTCCACATCTTCGCGGGTGTTGTAGAAGGCGAGGGACGCCCGCACCGACTGGTCCACACCGAACCGGCGGAGCGCCGGCAGGGCGCAGTGGTGGCCGGAGCGTACGGCGATACCGTGGGCGTCGAGGTGGTGCGCGACGGCCTCGTTCTCCTGCCCCTCGATCGTGAAGGACATCACGCTGGCCTTCTCGTGCGCCGTGCCGATTAGGCGCAGGCCCTTCACGTCGGCGAGCCCCGCTTGCGCGTAGTCCAGCAGGTCGTGCTCGTAGGCCGCGATCGCCGGTAGGCCGATGCTCTCCAGGTAGTCGAGCGCCGCACCGAGCCCGACCGCCCCCGCGATGTCCGGGGTGCCGGCCTCGAACTTCTCCGGCGCGCCCTTGTAGACGGTCTTCGCGAAGGTGACGTCCTCGATCATATGGCCGCCGCCCTGCCAGGGCGGCATCGCGTCGAGCAGGGCGCTCTTGCCGTAGAGGGCGCCGATGCCCGTCGGCCCGAACACCTTGTGGCCGGAGAAGACGAGGAAATCCGCGTCGAGCGCCTGCACGTCCAGCGGGATATGCGGCGAGGACTGCGCCGCATCGACCAGCACCGGCACGCCGTAGGCGTGAGCCAGCGCGATGATCTCCCGGATCGGGTTCACGGTGCCGAGCGCGTTGGCCACATGCGTCACCGAGACGATCTTCGTCCGCCCCGAGAGCAGGGCGGCGTATTGCTCGAAGATGATCTCGCCGCGGTCGTTGACCGGGATCACCCGGATCGTCGCGCCCGTGCGCTGCGCCAGCAGCTGCCAGGGTACGATGTTGGCGTGGTGCTCGATCGTCGAGAGGATGATCTCGTCGCCCGGTCCGACATTCGCCCCGCCATAGGAGGCGGCGACGAGGTTGATCGCCTCCGTCGTACCCCGGAGGAAGACGATGTCGTCCTTGGTCGGCGCGTTGAGGAAGCGGCGCACGGCCTCGCGCCCACCCTCGAACAGATCCGTCGAGCGCGCTGCGAGCGTGTGGGCGGCCCGGTGGATGTTCGAGTTGTGCCGGGCATAGAACTCGGAGGTCGCGTCGATGACGGCCTGCGGCTTGTGGGTCGTCGCGGCGTTGTCGAGCCAGACCAGCGGGTGGCCGTTCACGCTCTGGTGCAGGGCGGGGAAGTCCCGGCGGACGCGCTCGACGTCGAAGGGCGCCGCCACCGGGGTCGACCTGTGGGCGAGCGCCCGCGGCGAGGGACCAGGCGAGCGGGCCGGCTCGACGCGGGGGCTGGCCGGGGCCTTGCGGGCCGGGCCAGGACCGAGGTTGAGGAAGTAGTAGTCGGACTGGTTGGACGGGGTGGGGTCCGGCGCCCGCGACAGGCGGCCGGTCCGGCTGAAGCTCTCCTGCGCCTCGTCCACGCCGGCCTTCGACGGATCCGCCGGCACGAGATGCGGGGCGAGCGCGTGGGCGAACGTGTTGGCACGGGGGTGGTCCGCCGCGATCTGCCGATGCAGATCCGGGCCGCCGGGGAGCGCCGCCGCCAGCGACGGGACGCTCGGGAACGAGAAGTCCGGCAGGACCGGCCTCGGGCTCGCCGGGTGGACCGGCGGGACCGCGCCGATCTCGGCGAAGGCTGGACTGGCTGGGGCGAGGTTCGGCACGGTCGGGCCGCTCAGACCCGGCACACCGACCGGCGGCGCCCCGAAGGAGCGGGCACCGAACGCCGAAACGTCCGGCTGGAACCCGGCGGGCAGCCCCCCGGCCGGAGCCGAGGGCGTTCCCACCGAACCGCTCGGCAGCGGGGTGCCACCGAAGCCCTGCGGCAGGCCGTCGAGGACCGGCGGCACCTGCGGGCTCGCCGGCAGCGTCGGGGCGAGGGGCTGGCTCACCGCCTGCCCAATCCCCTGACCTTGCCCGTAGATCTCGCGGGCGAGGCGCCCGACGAGATCGGCATGGGCGAGCTCGCCCGTCGTCCCCGTGGGGAAACCGGACACCGGCACCTCACGCATAGTCATGGTAGTTGCCGAGCAGCACGTTATCGAGACGGGCGATCGCGTCCTCGACCAGCACGGCGGCCGAGAAGTAGCGGGTCACGAGGTGCGAGGCGATGGAGTGGTCGTTGGTGCCCATGTAGCGCACCGACAGGCCGGGCTCGATCTCGCCGGTCACGCCGGACTTCTGCAGGCCCACCACGCCCTGCTCGCCCTCGCCCACGCGCAGCAGCAGGATCGAGGTGGTCTGGGCGCCGGTCACCGGGTCGATGTCGATCGGCAGCTTGTCGCTCGGCACCAGCGGCACGCCGCGCCAGGTGATGAAGGGCGCGCCGAACAAGTGCACCACCACCGGCGGCACGCCCCGGCGGGTCGCCTCGCGGCCGAAGGCGGCGATGGCGCGGGGGTGGGCCACGAAGAAGGCTGGCTTCTTCCACAC
>NZ_LSIX01000590.1:0-6445 GCF_001556475.1 Methylobacterium sp. CCH5-D2
GGGCGCGCTCGCCAACACCCTCGACAAGGCGGCCGCCTCCTCGGCGACCGCGGCCAACGGCGGCCAGCCGCTGGAGGCCACGGTCAAGCCGGACCAGATCACGGCGCGGATCGACCAGATCCCGCCGGTGTCGGGCGAGGCGACGGTGACGGTCGACAACAACACCCACGTCACCGTCACGGTCGACGCCGAGTGGGTGAAGGCGACCGCCCGCGCCGAGGCTAAGCAGGTCGTCGCATCCATGCCGCTCGCCTCGTCCGGCGCCCGGCCGGGGGCGGCCACCATGCCGGGCGCGGCCGCGCCGCCCGGGAACCGCTAGCCCCTTAGGAGGCCACACCGATGCGCGACTGGCGCGTGCTCCGGCCCGCCTCGTTCCGGGGCGCGGCCTTCCGGGTCGATGAGGAGGCGATCCCGAAGACGGGCCGCCGGGTCGCCGTCCACCAGTACGTGAAGGCGGAACAGCACGGGACCGAGGACATGGGGCGCCTGCCCCGCGAGTTCCGGATCCGGGCCTACATCGCCGCCGACAACGCGGACGCGGCCTGTCAGGCGCTGCTCGCGGCCTGCGGCACGCCCGGGGCCGCCACCCTGGTCCTGCCGTTCTTCGGCGGGCATCAGGTGCGCTGCACCGGCTGCGGGCCCTCCTGGCAACGGGACAAGCTCGGCTACGTCGCGATCGACCTCGACTTCGTCGAGGCCGGCAGCGACGGGGCGAGCTTCCCGGCGCTGCCGATCGGCGACCGGATCGCGGCGGGCGTGCTCGACGCGCTGCCGGCCCTCGCGGCCGGCGCCCTGATGAACGTGGCGGCCGACCTCCTCGACGGGGTGGGCGGGGTCTCCGGCCTCGTGGCCGAGGCGCTCGATCTCCCGCTCGACCTCCCCCTCGACCTGCCGCTCTGACCCCTCCGAACCGCCGTGCGAGGTCCCATGGTGCCCCCTCCGAGCGGCGTGCTGGCGGGTGCGGCCGCTTCGGCCGCCGCGCTCGCCGACGTCGTGGCGGCCTTCGCGGCCGCGACCCCGCTGCCGGCCGCGACCGCGATCGCCACGGCGCGCGCCGCCCGCAACGTCGCCGACCTCTACGCCCCGCGGGTGCGCGGCGCCCGGGATGTGGCGGCGCTTGCCCACGCGCTCACCGCCGCGCTCCAGGCCGCCGCCCGCGCGGCCGAGCCGGCCGACGCCGCGCCCGCCCTCTACGCCGCGGCCGCGCGGGCCTCGGCCTGCATCCCCGCGACGCGCTCGCCCGCGCTCATCCGCCAGTACGGGCTCGCCGCCGCGCTCGCCACCGCGGTCGAGGTGGCGGCCCTCGGCGAGGCGTTCCTCGCCGAGGCCCGCACGGGGTTCTCCGACCAGCGCGGGGCGAGCGAGGCGCGGGGGCGCATCGACCAGGCCTACGAGGCCGCGGCCGAGCGGGTCGGCCAGCGCCTCGGGCAGGTGGTGCTCGGCGTGCTCTCGACGGTGGCGCGCGAATGCACCCGCCACCTCGTCGAGCAAGCCGTCACCCTGCAGCCGATCGTGCGGGTCGATCTCCAGCGCTCGGTGCCCTCGACCGCGCTGGCCTTCGCCCTCTACGGCGACCCGGCGCGCGCCCCCGAACTCGTGTCGCGCAACCGCTGCGGCACCCCCCTCTTCATGCCGACCACCCTGGAGGCGGTCGCACCGAAAGCCTGAGGTCCGCCATGCTCTTCGTCGAGGAGATCGTCACCCTCCTCGTCGATGGCTACGGCTTGCGCGGCTGGCAGGACGTCTCCGTCGATCGCTCGATGGAGTCGGCCGAGATCTCGTTCACGCTGGGCGCCTCGAACCCGAGCTGGTCGGCCGAGGCCAAGCGCCTGCGCCATGCCAAGGAGGTCGAGATCCGGACCGCCCCGAGGGCGGGCGGAGACGCGGCCCGCCCGGGCGGCGGGGATCTCCTCTGCGCGGGCTACACCGGCGGTTACGCGGCCGAGTACGACGGCAAGGGTGCCACGAAGAAGGTCACCATCGACGGCAAGTCCAAGGCGGCCGATGCGATCGACTGCCACCCGGTCAAGCACAAGACCGGGCGCTTCGAGAACAAGACCCTCCTGGAGGCGGCGCGCGAACTCGACGAGGTGCGCTGCGGCTTCAAGGCCGACATCACGCTCAAGAAGCTGCCCAAGATCCAGCGCCAGCCCGGCGACACGATCTTCCAGACGATCGAGCGCGAGGCCCGCCGCATCGGTGCGATGCTCGCCGGCCAGCCCGACGGCTCGATCAACATCACCCGGGCCGGCACCAAGCGGCACGCGGGCGCGCTGGTGCTGGGCGAAGCGCCCGTCGAGAACATGAGCGTCAAGCTCCGCACCGACCAGAAGTTCTCGCCCATCGTCGGCCGCGGCCAGCGCGCCACCGGCACGGGTAAGGACAACCTCCGGCAGGAGGAGCGGGAAACCGATAAGTCGGTGACCCGCAACCGGCCGCTCCTCGTGATCCCCGAGGGCGACTGGACGAAGAAGGAATTCAAGAAGCGCCTGCGCTGGGAACGGCTCAGGCGGGCGGCCTACGGCACCACGATCACGGTGCGGGTCTCGACCTGGCGGGATGCTGCCGGCCTCCTCTGGGAGCCCGGGCGCCTCATGGCGATCGTCAACGACCCCGAGGACATCGACGGCGACTACCTGCTCTCGACGGTCAACTTCCGCCAGGGGGACGACGGCGGGACGCAGGCCTTCCTCACCTTCGTCGATCCGAAGGCACAGGGCGGCAAGGCCGCGGCCGGCAAGAGCGACGGGGCCTTCGATCCCGGCGATGCGCTTGAGGAGCAGGGCGAGGAATGAGAACCAACCTCTTCCGGGCCGAGCTCACGGAGACCAACGACAGGGGCGAGCTACAGACCGGCAAGGGCTACGGCTTCGCCGGCGAGGAGCTCGACAAGGTCCACATCGTGCGCCAGCACGGGCTGGCCTCGCACGCGCCCAAGGGCTCGCACGGCATCGGCATCGCGGGGTCGGGCGAGCGCGCGCTGGTCGCTTTCCTGGGCCTCGAGCACCAGGACAAGCGCCCCCGCGACCTGAAGGAGGGTCAGACCGTCCTGTACGACGCCACGGGGAACGCGACCCGGATGCTCGGCGAGGACGGCGTCTGGCACGACGCCGGCAAGCGCCCGCAGAAGATGACGGGCAAGACCATCGAGATCACCGGCACGGACAAGGTGACGGTGAAGGTCGACGGCATGACGATCGTCGTCACGGCCGGCCGGATCGATCTCGGCGGCGAGGGCGGCTCCGCGGTGATGACGCAGGCCGGCCCCTCCTCGAAAGTCTTCGCCGTCACCTGAGCGCCCGCGCGGCGCTCGCACGCGCAGCGCGCCGGGACACCTATCCATGCAGATCACGCTCACGCCGCTCGCCGACGCGGGCGTCGAGGTGCTGCCGCCGGACATCGTCTGGACCGGCACCTCGGGCGACTTCGCGCTGGTGGCGGAGCCGGCCGACGGGCCCGCAGGCGGGCTCAAGGCCGCCAACCCGCTCGCTTCCGCGGTGGTGCTGCTCCTGTTCTCCGACGCCCGCGCCGAGCCCTACGAGCTGCGCGACGAGCACCGGGGCGACCGGCGCGGCTGGGTCGGCGACGGCTTCGACATCGACGCGGCCGCGGGCGAGGCCCCGCTCGGCTCCAAGCTCTGGCTCTACCGCCGCCACGAACTCACCGACCTCACCGCGCTCGAGGTCGCGGCCGAGGCCGAGCGCGCGCTCCAGCCCCTCCTCGGCCAGGGCGCCGTCGTCACCATCCGCACGGCCGCCACGGTCGACAAGGCCGCGGGCCGCCTCGGCCTCGCGGTCGGCCTCTACGGGCGCGACGGCCGCGAGGTCTACGCCCCCCGCTTCGACATCCTCTGGAGGCGCGCCGATGGCGGGCTATGAAATCCGCTCGCTCGCCACGCTCAGTGCCCAGGCGCGCGGCTTCTTCACCCAAGCCATCCCCGGCGCGATCGCCAGCGTCTGGGCCAACACCTTCACGGTGTTCGCCAAGGTTCTGGCGCTGCTCGGCTTCGAGCAGGAGCAGCGCCGGGCCTGGCTGTTCCGGCAGATGTTCGTCGCCACCGCCGAGCGCGCGTGGCTGATCCGGCACGGCTACGAGCTGGGGCTCGCGATCGACCCGGCCCGCGCGGCGCAAGGGGCGATCACCGTGCAGGCCCTGCCCTACACCGTGATCCCAGCGGGCCTCCAGTACGTGCGCGCCGACGGGGTGACCTACACCACCCTGATCGGGGCGACCGCCACCACGGCGAGCGTCAGCTTGGCCGTGCAGGCCGACACGGCCGGTGTCCGCGGCAACCTCGATGCGGGCGCCGCCCTCAGCCTCGTCGGCGATCCGCCGACCGGGATGGACGCGGAAGCCATCGTCGAGGCCGGCCTCGTCGATGGCGCCGACGAGGAGCCGCTGGAGGCCTTCCGCGCCCGGGTGCTCGCGCGCAAGCGCCGCCTCGCGCAGGGCGGCTCGGGCCCCGATTGGGAGACCTGGGCCCGCGAGGCGCTGGCGCAGATCGACCGGGTATGGGTCGACTCGTTCTCGAACGACGCCCGCTCGGTCTGGGTGTGCTTCACGGTCACGGATCAGGAAAACGGCATCCCGACAGCCGCGCAGGTCGCGCGGGTACAGGGCTACATCTCCGATCCCGTGCGCCGCCCGGTCACGGCCCGCGCCTACGCGGTGGCGCCGCTGCCGCTGCCGATCCCGGTCGAGATCCAGGGGCTCACCCCCGACACGCTCGATGTGCGCACCTCGGTCGAGGCCGAGGTCGCGGCGGCCTTCGCGGATCTCGCCGAGCCCGGCCGGCCCGACGGCTCGGGCGTGTTCTCCCGCTCCTGGCTCGACGAGGCGGTCTCCCGCGCCACCGGCGAGCGGCGCCACCGCATCACGGCCCCCCTCGACGACATCCCGATCGAGCCCGGCTTCCTGCCGGTCTCCGGCCCCGTCACCTACACCGATTGAGGATGCCCATGGCCGCCGACCCGATCGACCCGGAGGTCGTCAACACCGGCACCTACGACGACGACGGCACCGGCGACAACCTGCGCGGGGCCTTCGACAAGCTCAACCTCAACGGCCTCACGCTCGGGCGCCACGCCAACGACCGCGAGAACCCGCACGGGGTCACGGCGCACCAGGTCGGCGCCTACACGCAAGCCGAGGTCGATGGGCTGATCGCGAGCCTCGGCACGATCTCCGACCTCTTGGTGCTGCTCGGGCAGATCAACGCCATCGCGCAGGACGTGATCGCGTCGGCGAGCGCGGCGGACGCCGACGCGGCCGCGACCCAGCTTGATCGCCTCGCGACCGCCGCCGACCGGCTCGCGACGGCGGCCGATGTCACCGCGTCTGCGGACGCGCGCACCGCCGCAGAGACCGCGCGCGACCTCGCGCAGGGCTATCGCGACACGGCCGAGACCTACCGGGATCAGGCGCAGGCCGCGGCGGGCTCGGTCGATACCACGAGCTTCGCCAAGAAGGACGGCTCGACCCCCTTCACGGGCGTTCAGGCGTTCAATGCCGGCCTCACGCTTCCGGGGCTTGCCAGTGATCCGGCCTCGCCCGGGGAGGGGCAGGCCTGGGGGCGCGGCACGGCCGGGCTCTTTGCGTGGATCAACGGTGCGAAGCGTCGGCTGCTCGACGGCAGCCTCTTTGCCACCACGGCGCAGGCCCAGGCTGGCACGGCCACCGACGTCGTGATGAGCCCGGCGAGCACGAAGGAGACCGTCCTGGCCTTCGCCCCCACCGAGGGGCAAGCGACGGATCTGGCCTACTTCGGCGACGGCTCGGACGGCAACCTCGTCGCATCGTCCGGCACCACCACGCTCACGCGCGACACCTACTACAACAACGTCACGCTCTCGGGCTCGGCCGTCCTCGATACGGCCGGATACCGGCTGTTCGTGAAGGGCGTGCTCGACATCTCCGGCCTGACGTCGGGCTATATCGGGCGGGCCATTGCGACCGTGACCGGAAAAACGCCCGGTGCCGCGCTCGTCGCGGGCACGCTCGGCGGCGGAGTTGCGGGCGGTACTGGCGGCATCGGCGGAAATCCAGGCTCCCCGCAGCCGGGGACAACCGGGGCTTCCGCTACCGTTGCGGCTGGTGGTTTGAGCACCGGGATCAGCGGCGCCGGTGGCACAGGCTCTGGGGGGGGCGGAGCAGGGGGACGCTCTAGCACGACCCCCAGCATGCTTGCCCGCCTACGTCGAGCCGTCGTCGAGGCGGTTTCGGGTTCGTCGCTCATCCAGGGCGGCGGCGCCGGTGGTCCCGGTGGCTCAGGCGGCTACGGGGGCGTGGATGGCACGGTCCCGGGCGGTGATGGCGGCGCGGGTGGTGCGTCGGGCGGTGTCGTCTTCGTCTTCGCCCGTACCATCAACCGCAGCGCGTCCACGGTCGCGGGCGCGATCCGGGCACGCGGCGGCGACGCAGCCAACGGCCTAGTCCCTTCCAATCC
>NZ_LSIX01000591.1:0-259 GCF_001556475.1 Methylobacterium sp. CCH5-D2
CCTCGGCCAGCACCTTGCGCCAGGCGAAGATCTGCTCGTGGATGTTGATCTTCACCGGACAGACGTTGGTGCAGGAGCCGTTCATGGTCGAGGAGAACGGCAGGGTCGAGTACTTCCGCTTGTTGAAGGTCGGATCGATGATCAGCCCGATCGGGCCGGCATAGGTCGCCCCGTAGGAGAGGCCGCCCGAGCGCCGGTAGACCGGGCAGGTGTTCATGCAAGCGCCGCAGCGGATGCATTTGAGCGAGGTCCAGAACTC
>NZ_LSIX01000058.1:0-4702 GCF_001556475.1 Methylobacterium sp. CCH5-D2
ACAACGCCAACCAGGGCGCCCGCTACCTGGAGGACAACGGCGAGGGCTACGTCGTGCGCGCGGCCGGGCGCCTGGAGAGCATGGGGGAGATCGAGAACGTCCTCGTCACCACCCGCGGCGGCGTGCCGGTGCGGATCAAGGACATCGCCGAGGTCCGGATCGGGCGCGACCTGCGCACGGGCTCGGCCAGCGAGGACGGGCAGGAGGTCGTCGTCGGCACCGCGCTGATGCTGATCGGCGAGAACAGCCGCACGGTCGCGGCCGCGGTCGACGCCAAGATGACGGAGATCCGCAAGTCGCTTCCGCCCGGCGTCGAGGTCCAGACGGTCCTCAACCGGACGCTCCTGGTCGAGGCCACCATCAGGACCGTGGCCAAGAACCTCGCGGAGGGCGCGGCCCTCGTCATCGTCATCCTGTTCCTGCTGCTCGGCAACATCCGGGCCGCCATCATCACGGCGCTGGTCATCCCCGTCGCCATGCTGATGACCATGACCGGCATGGTCGAGGCGAAAATCTCGGCCAACCTGATGAGCCTCGGCGCCCTCGACTTCGGCCTCATCGTCGACGGGGCGGTCATCATCACCGAGAACGCCCTGCGTCATCTCGCCGAGAAGCAGCACGGTCTCGGTCGCACCCTCGACACCGAGGAGCGCCTCGCCACGGTGCGGGCCTCGGCCGAGGAGATGATCAAGCCGTCCCTCTACGGGCAGGCGATCATCATCCTCGTCTACGTGCCGCTCCTCACCTTCACGGGCGTCGAGGGCAAGATGTTCGAGCCGATGGCGCTGACCGTGATCATCGCGCTGGCCGCCGCCTTCGTCCTGTCGCTGACCTTCGTGCCGGCCCTGATCGCCATCGTGATCACCGGGCGCGTCACCGAGAAGGACAATGTCATCATCCGCGCCCTCAAATGGGCCTATCGGCCCGTGCTGGCCGGGGCGGTGCGGGCGCCGATGGTGTTCATCGTCGCGGCGTTGCTGCTGCTGGCCGGGGCCGGCCTGCTCTTCACCCGGCTCGGCGCCGAGTTCATCCCGACGCTCGACGAGAAGAGCATCGCCATGAACGCGCTGCGCATCCCCTCGACTTCGCTGTCGCAGTCGCAGGCGATGCAGCTCAAGATCGAGCAGGCGATCCGCCGCTTCCCGCAGGTCGCCTACGTCTTCTCGAAGACCGGCACCGCCGAGGTCGCGTCCGACCCGATGCCGCAGAACTCCTCGGACACCTTCGTGATCCTGAAGCCCCAGGAGGAGTGGCCGGACCCGGACCTGTCCAAGGCCGAGCTCCAGGAGAAGATCGAGAAGGCGGTCGGCGCCCTGGCCGGGAACGTGTTCGAGTTCTCCCAGCCGATCCAGCTGCGCTTCAACGAGCTGCTGGCGGGCGCCCGCGGCGACCTCGCCGTGAAGGTGTTCGGCGAGGAGTTCGGGCCGATGACGAAGGCGGCCGACCAGATCGCCGAGATCCTGCGGGGCATCGACGGGGCCGAGGACGTCAAGGTCGAGCAGACGGCGGGCCTGCCCTTCCTGGAGATCAAGATCAACAAGGCGGAAGCGGCGCGGCTGGGGCTCAGCACCGGCGCCGTCCAGGAGGTCATCGGGGCGGCCATCGGCGGCAAGGACGCCGGGCTGGTGTTCGAGGGCGACCGCCGCTTTCCCATCGTCGTGCGCCTCAGCGACAAGGTGCGCGAGAACCGGGAGGCGTTGGAGAACATCCCGGTGCCGCTGCCGCCCGGCCCGAACGGGCGCGCCGCGTCGGTCCTCCTGAAGCAGGTCGCGAGTTTTTCCGTCGCGGAAGGGCCGAACCAGGTCTCGCGCGAGAACGGCCGGCGCCGGGTGGTCGTGACCGCGAACGTCCGCGGGCGCGACATCGGCTCGCTCGTCGCCGAGGCGCAGGCCAAGGTCGCGAGCCAGGTGCGGCTGCCCTCGGGCTACGACGTGACCTGGGGCGGCCAGTTCGAGAACCTCGCCTCGGCCCGCAAGCGCCTGATGATCGTGGTGCCGGTCTGCTTCGCCCTGATCTTCCTGCTGCTCTACTCGGCGCTGGGCTCGCCCCGGGACGCGCTGCTGGTGTTCAGCGCCGTGCCGCTGGCGCTGACCGGCGGCATCGCGGCCCTGTGGCTGCGGGGCATGCCGTTCTCGGTGCCGGCGGCGGTGGGCTTCATCGCGCTCTCGGGCGTGGCGGTCCTGAACGGCTTGGTGATGCTGACCTTCATCAAGCAGCTCGTCGCGGAAGGGCGGCCGCGGCGCGAGGCGATCCTGGAGGGCGCCATGACCCGGCTGCGGCCGGTGGCGATGACGGCGCTGGTCGCCTCGCTCGGGTTCGTGCCGATGGCGCTCGCGACCGAGACCGGAGCCGAGGTGCAGCGGCCGCTCGCGACCGTGGTCATCGGCGGCCTGATCAGCGCCACCTTGCTGACCCTGGTCGTCCTGCCGGCCCTGTACGCGCGCTTCGGCGGCGAGGAGGTCGCGCGCTCCCCGCGCCGGGCCGAGGAGGCTTCGGCCGGCGCGCGGGCGCGGCTCCGGCAGGCGGCCGAGTGACCCGGGCCATGCATCCCCGGACCGGCGAGGCGCGGTCGCGACGGACCCGAGGGGGAGCCCCGTGATGCGGACGTTTCGTCGTGCGCTCGCCACCGCGTTCCTGGGGGCGGCCGGCATCCCGGGGGCGCTTGCCGGGGAGGCACCCTTCGGCCTGCGTTGGGGTCCGCTGACGTCCGTGCCGAAACCGTCCATGGCGGATCGGGAGGGGAACGTCACGGCCCTGTTCTATTTCCAGGGCCGGGCGCCGGCCTCCGGGCCCGATACCGAGCAGGTCGTCCTGGAGGTCTGCGGGGACGAGGGTCTGCAGCAGGTCATCTGGTTCAGCCGCCCCTTCGCGGAGGCCGAGCTCGTGCCGGCCTACGCGGCGATCTACCGGGAGGGGGTGCGGCGCTACGGCGAGCCGCAGGAGGCCGGGCTGCCGAACGCCGTGACGTGGCCGGCGGGGCGCACGCTCCTGGCGGTCCGCCCCGCCGAAGGCGGCGGAAAACGCATCGTCATGGTCGCCGCGGGCGAGCTCTACGAGAAATGCTCGTCGGCGCACGAGGCGGCGACCGGCCACCCCGCCGCCCGCCATACCTCCGACCTGCTCGAATCCCGGGACCGCCGGATGGCGCCATGACCACCCACCGGCCGGCGTTCGACGGCGCTGGCTCCGGCTCATCCTACGAAACTGGAGCGACGGGGAGCATCGATGCGACGAACAGTGATGGTGGCCCTCGGCGTCATGGTCGTGATGTCCGCGCAGGCAGGATCGACGGCCAAGATCGTCGGCATCGGCGCCCAGACCTGCGCAGCGTTCAACCAGGAGATCTCCGCGAACCAAGCTGCCGAGCTGTACTTCTTCGCCTGGGCGCAAGGTTTCATGAGCGGAGCGCTGATTCGTGCGCCGGCAGGAATCGATGAAGACCTGGACCTGACACCGCCGTCCGTCCCGCTTCAGGCCCAAGTCCATTTCCTGCGCACCTTCTGCGCCAAGAACCCGGGTCAGGACTACATGGATGCCGTCAGGGCTCTCTACCATCGACTGCGCGGCCCCGGGATCTAGCCGGGTTCGGCACCGGGCCGGTCGGGGCGGTGCAGCGGCCACGCCGCTGCGGGCAATCCGGGGATCCGGGCCGCCGAAGGCGGCGAGCGCAACGGCCGGCGCCCATCCGCGGCCGGGCCATGCGCGGGCGTCGGTCGGACCGGCACGGGCGGGGAGGGATCGTGATGATCGGCTGGAGGAGGTTCGCGTGTGCCTGGGGGCTGGCCACCGGCGTGACGGGCTGCCTGCACGTGCCCGATGTTCCGGGCTACGCGACGGTCCCGTTCACCCTGCATCTCCCGTCGGGGGAGCGCCTCACGGGCAGCGTGACCACCCGGCTGCTGCGGCGCGAGTTCTACGCGACCGACGGGCGGACGACCTGCAGCGGCCTGTTTCATCCGTCCGGGGCGGGGCTGCCGGCATCCGTCGGGGCAAATTGCTCCAATGGCCAGCGCGGCACCGGGTCGGCCGACGGGACGAGCTCGTTCGCCGGGTCCGGAACGCTGAGGATGGACGGCGGCTCCGCCACGTTCCGGTACGGAGAGGCGATCCAGGGAGGGTAACGGCCCGCGGGATCGGAGCCCTGCCCCCGGAACGCACGGACGCCGACGCGGCCTCGCGCCCGCGCGGGACGGGCGTTCGGAGAGGCGTCGGACCGATCCGCCGGGGCGGTCCGGTGGGCCGGGTCGGTCCCGGCGCGGTTCGCGACGAGCGCGTCGCAATCCGGGGTCGCGTCCCAGCCCTTGCGCCGGCGCAGGCCGGCCCCGCTCGCGTCAGCGTTCCGGACGGCGGCGTCGCCGCGCGGGCCGGCGCGGAGCGCGCCGCCGGCGCTCGCCCCGCCGAAGTCGCGGCCGGTCCTGGCCCCGCTCCGGTCGGCTCCGCGCGGGTTCGCCCCCGGACCTGCGGACCGAAGAAACGCGCGCCGACGAGCTTCGCCCCGCCCAGGTCGGCCGTCTTGAGCCCGGCCTGGTCGGGGGCCGCGACGCGGAGACCGCCCCCCCGCGGCAGGACCCTGTTCAAGCGGGACGGGCGCAGGTTCGCGCGCCTGAGGTCCAGGCCGGACAGGCGCCCGTCCGAGAGGCTGAGCGGCTTGCCGGCCGCCCGGGCGATCGTCGCCTCGATAGCGGCGCGGGCCGTCCCCGCC
>NZ_LSIX01000592.1:0-7279 GCF_001556475.1 Methylobacterium sp. CCH5-D2
TGACCTTTCAGAGCTGAGCACGCCATCGACGCGCGTTCAGCACCGCGTTTATCCGAAAGCCTCATACCCCTCACCCTGTCCCTCTCCCTACATGAGAGGGGACCCGCGCCTGACCGGGGTTAGGCCCGCTCGGCATATGCGATCGCCCTGCCTGCCGGGCGGAGCGAGGGAAGGCCGCGGCTCGGGGGCTCCGCCGGGGACCGGCCTCTATCATATGACGTTGTCGCCGCCCGCGCCCGGGGCGCAACCTGACCCCCGACCGGACGCGCGGCGCGCGGACCCGGGATCAGGGAGCCAGACGCATGTTGAAGGCGTTCGAGGACCGCGAGCGCGCGGCGGAATACCTGTTCGCACGGACCGAGGAGGCGCGCTTCGCGGCGCATTGCGGGGGCATTCGCGCGCTCGCGATCTTCGCGATGGCCAAGCTCGGCGTGGACGGCCGCACGGCCGAGGCCTACGCGCGGGTGCTCATCGCGGCGATGATCGAGGGGCAGCACGACGAGGACTTGATCGAGCGCGTCCAGGCGGACCTGCGCGCCAACGGCATCGACGTTCCCGCGGGCGAACTGCGGGGCGTGATGCTGCGCGCCACGGCGGCCCAGGACGGACCGCCGCCGGAGGCGACGCCCGAGGCCGCGTCCCGTTCCGCCGCGCCGCGCTGAGCGGTTCGCTCAGGCCCGCTGACGCACCAGGCGGGTGAGACCCGAACAGGCGATCAGACAGCCGATCCCCATCAGGCAGAGGCAGCCGAGGATCGGGCCCGGCCGCCCGCCGGCCAGCACGATGGCGGCGACCAGCGGGGCCAGGAGGACGACGAGCAGCAGCGTCATGGTTTACTCCGGCTGAACGGGACGCAGACTAGCCGGGAAAGTGTTAACCCTGTGTCTCCGCCGCTTCCATCGCCGGGCGCGCGCCACGAGGCGATTCCAGGGGACGAATCCAGGGGACGATTCCGCCCGGGGCGGGTTCTCGTGAGGCGGGCCGGGGGAAGGCTTCGGCCGGCCCTCGGAGGATCCCTGGCGTGGATGCGTGCATTCCGGTCACCCCGCACCTGCTGCGCGAACGCGGCCTGCCGCCGCCGGAGGCCGACAGCAAGGATGCGCGCGGGCGCGTCCTCGTGGTGGCCGGATGCCTCGAGGTTCCGGGCGCGATCCTGCTCAGCGCGGAGGCGGCCCTGCGGGCGGGCGCCGGCAAGGTCCGGATCGCGACCTGCCGGGACCTCGCGGTGCCGGTGGGGCTCGCCATGCCGGAGGCGCGCGTGCTCGCCCTGCCCCAGTCGCCGGATGGACGCGTCTCGGCGGAGGCCGCCGGCGTGGTGATCGAACAGGCGCGGGCCTGCGACGCGGCGCTGATCGGACCCGGCATGATGGACGATGGCGAGACCTCCGGTCTCGTGCGCGCGCTGCTCGCCGATCCGCCCGCAGGGGCCCTCGTGCTGGATGCGGGCGCGATGGCGGCGCTCGCCGGGGATCCGGCGCGGACGCACCGGCTGGAGCGGCCCGCGGTGATCACGCCGCACGCGGGCGAGATGGCGCGGCTGCTCGGTGTCGAGCGGAGCGCGATCGAGGCCGATCCGCTGGCGGCGGCGCGGGAGGCGGCGGCCCGCTTCCGGACCGTCACGGTGATGAAGGGCGCCCAAACCCACATCGTCGTGCCGGACGGCGAAGCCTACCTGCACGTGGCGGGTCATGCCGGCCTCGCCACCGCGGGCTCGGGCGACGTCCTCGCGGGCCTGATCGCGGGCCTGCTGGCGCGGGGGACGGGCCCCGGCGAGGCGGCGCTCTGGGGCGTCTACCTGCACGGTGCGGCGGGACGACGGCTCGGCCTCCGGCGGCGTCGGCTTCCTGGCGCGTGAGATCCCGGCCGTCGTGCCGCCGATCATCGCCGAGATCCTGGCCGAGATCCTGGCCGAGATCCCGGCCTGATTGGCCGCCTCAGCCGACGGCGAGCTCGGGTCGGGCCTTGGCCTTGAGCGTGGCGTCCCGCAGGGGCTCGGCGAGGCGCTCGAGCGCTTCCGGGTCGTGGATGGCGACGACGCGGTTGCGGATGCTGACGAGCCCGTCCTCGCGCAGGCGCCGCAGCACCCGATTGACGTGGACGGAGGTGAGGCCGAGCACGTTGCCGAGCTGGTCCTGGGTCAGCGGCATGCCGTATTCGAGGCTCCGGGACGTGCCCTGGGCGGGCCCCAGGCGGAGGCTGAACTCGAGGAGCACGTGGGCGATGCGCTCCTCGGCACTGCCCTGGCCGAGGCTGACGACCCAGTTGTGCAGCCGGCGCTCCTCCTCGACGATCTGCCACGTGCAGCGCAGGGCGATCTCGGGATCGGTCTGGAAGGCCTCGCGCAGCCGCTGCTGCTCCAGCCGCTCGACCGTCACGTCGGAGAGGGCGACCACCGCGTCCGGATGGGCCGCGACGAAGGCGCTCTTGATGGCGAAGAGGTCGCCGGGCAGGAACACCATCAGGTACTGCGCGCGCCCGTCCGGCAGCGCGCGCACGCGGCCGGCCCAGCCGGTGCGCAGGCGATAGACGAAGCCGTGCTCCGTTCCCTGCTCGACGATCGTCCCGCCGGCCGGGAAGGCGCGCGGGTTCGGCGCGGTCAGCGCGTCGAGCTTGCGGTCGCCGCCGGCGAGCGGCGCGGTGAGTTCTGGCCTGTGCAGGCGGTTGGCGTTCAGCATTCGGCTCGTCGATCGGTTCGGAGCGTCCGTCCTCAATCTGCAGCGCGGCCCGCGGTTTCCAAGCCCGCCGGGTGATCCGATCCCGCATCCGGCCGGCTGACGGCGCGCGCGGCGTCCCGGGCGAGTTCCTCCGGCAGGAGCGTCGCCGCCTCCTGGCGGGCGATGATCGCCGGCAGCGCGACCGGACGGTAGTCCCAGGCGTCGACGCCCACGTCGCAGGAGCGGCGCGTGTCCGCGAGCGTGCCGTGGGTGTGGCCGTAGAGGTGGCGCGTGCCCCGCCACAGGCCCGGCCAGGCCCGGTGGGCGTAGTGGGCCAGGAACAGGCGGCAGAGGCCGCCCGCCCCGTCAGGCAAGGTTATGCGCGCGCTCTCGACCGGCGGGTCCGCCCAGGCGAGGGCGAGCACCCGCTTGCTGTCGTGGTTGCCCCTGACCAGCCGCTTCACCCCGTTGAGCCGCTCGAACACGGCGGCGCAATAGGCCCGGTCCGCGTGGGCTGCGAAATCGCCGACGTGCCAGACCGAGTCCTCGGGCGCCACCGTCTCGTTCCAGCGCGCGATCAGGGCCGCGTCGTGCGCCTCGATCGTCGCGAAGCGCGCGCCGCGCTGGCGCAGGATGTGGGCATCCCCGAAATGGGTGTCGGCGGTGAAGAAGACGCGCATGCCGTCCGGCCGGGCCTCGTGCTCGCAAGGGTCGGCCGAAGATGGCGCGGGCCGGCGCGCGGGCCAGGATCGAGGATCGAGATCGCGACATCTTTCCCAGATCTGGATTTCCTCCTCCGTGCGGTCGTCCTTTCGATACACCAGCACGCAAAGCTCCGGCTCCCGGCGCGGTATTAAGGCTCGATTCATGATTTGCTCCGCACGACGGGCGCCCGGCGCGGGCGCGCGCCGCGTCGGCGGCGGGCAGCGGAAGGGGCGGGCGAGATGACGGTTCCTGTCGCGGCCGACGAAGCCCGGCGCCTCGCCGCGCTGGAGGCTCTGGGCGACCTCGGCGGCGAGGCGGCGCTCCATCTTGAGGCGATCTGCCGGACGGCCGCGAGCCTGTTCGACGTCTCGATCGCGGTCGTGCCGCTGGTCGAGAGGACGGAGCTGCGCCCCGCCGCCGCCTGTGGGACCGACACGAACCCGATGCCGCGGGAGGGCGCCTTCTGCGCCCACACCATCCAGTCCGACGATCCCCTGGTGGTCGAGGACACCCTGCGCGATCCGCGCTTCGTCGACAGTCCCCTGGTGGTCGGCCCGGCCGCGATCCGCTTCTACGCCGGCGCGCCGCTCATCGTCGCGCCGGGGCTTCGCGTCGGCACCCTCTGCGTGCTCGACACGCGGCCGCGCGGCTTCACGGAGGCGCAGCGCCGCCAGTTGCAGGATCTGGCCGGCATCGTGGTGGGCCAGCTGCGCCTGCACGAGGCCAACATCCGCCAGCAGCAGGAGATCGCGGCCCGCGAGGCGAGCGAGGCCCGCTATCGCGCGCTCGCCGACGCGCTGCCCCAGCTGATCTGGATCTTCTCCGTCGAGACGGGCGAGAACGCCTACGTCAACCAGCAGTTCGAGCGCTATTACGGGCCGATCGGCCCCACCCGCGCCGCGCGCCTCGCCAACAACCATCCGGACGACGCGGAGCGGATGAGCCGGGCTTGGCGGACCGCGATCCGGACCCGCAGCCCCTACCAGATCGAGGGGCGCCTGCGCCGCCACGACGGGGTCTACCGCTGGCACCGGCTCGTGATGATCCCGATCCGCCAGCGCGGCGAGATGGTGGCGATGCTGGGCACCGCGCTCGACATCGACGACATCATCACGGCCCGGCGCAAGCTCGCCGAGACCGGCAAGCTCCTCCAACTCGCGCAGGATTCGGCCGGCGCCGGCACCTGGGACTTCGATCTCGCTTCCCAGCGGATCACGTGGTCGGCCGAGAGCGCGAAGCTCCACGGGATCGACGCCCCCCACGGATACACCCTGAGCACCGACGCGTGGCTCGCGATGGTCGAGCGCGCGGACGGCGAGGCGGCGCTCGCCGCGGCGGCGGCCGCCGCCGAGCAGCACACCAGCTTCTCGATCGAGTTCCGGGTGACGGCTCCCGACGGCGGCGTCCGCTGGATCCACGGCACCGGCCGGGCCCTGTACGACGCGGACGGCAGGCCGCAGCGGGTGATCGGCCTCAACATCGACGTCACGGCCCGCAAGGCGGCCGAGGCGGCCCTGGTGCGCGCCAAGGCCGCGGCCGAGGCCGCGCAGGGCGAGGCCGAGCGGGCGAGCGCCGCCAAGAGCGACTTCCTCGCCACGATGAGCCACGAGATCCGCACGCCCCTCAACGGCGTGCTGGGCTACGCCGACCTCCTGGTCGACGAGCTGGAGCCCGGCACGGTGGCCCGGCTCCATGCCGAGCGCATCCGCGGCGCCGGCGCGAGCCTGCTCACCGTCGTCAACGACGTGCTCGACTTCTCGAAGATCGAGGCCGGGCAGGTCGAGCTTGCCGCCGAGCCCTTCTCACTCGGCGAGGTCACCGACCAGGCCGTCGCGATCATGCGGGCGGGGGCCGAGCAGAAGGGGCTCCGCCTCGCCGTCACGGTCGAACCCGGCCTGCCGGAGCGCGTCGTCGGCGATCCGGACCGGCTCCGTCAGGTCCTGCTCAACCTCCTGAACAACGCCGTGAAGTTCACGGCGGCCGGCAGCGTGACCCTGAGCGTGGCGCGCGCGGACGGCCTCGCGGGCGGGCCGCACCTGCGCTTCGCCGTGCGCGATACCGGCATCGGCATCCCGGCGGAGAAGCACGGGTCCCTGTTCAAGCGCTTCTCGCAGATGGACGGGACGATCCAGCGCGAATACGGCGGCACCGGGCTCGGGCTCGCCATCTCGAAGCAGCTCGTCGAGCTGATGGGCGGTGCGATCGGGCTTGAGAGCGCGGCCGGCCAGGGTTCGACCTTCTGGTTCCGCCTGCCGCTGCCCGTGGCCGAACCGTGCGAGCCGGTCCGCGCCCAGGCGGAGCATGCACAGTCCCGGCGCGCGCGGCGCCTCCTTCTCGTCGAGGACGTGGCACTCAACCGGGAGCTGGCGCTCGCCGTACTGCGCGATGCCGGCCACCGGGTCGATGCCGTGTCGAGCGGTCCCGAGGCGATCGCGGCGGTCCAGGCTGAGACCTACGACCTCGTCCTGATGGACGTGCAGATGCCCGGCATGGACGGGCTCGCGGCGACGCGGGCGATCCGCGCGCTCGCCCAGCCGTGCGCCGCGGTGCCGATCGTTGCCATGACGGCGAGCGTCCTGCCGCAGCAGGTGGTCGCGTTCCGCGAGGCCGGCATGAACGACCATATCGGCAAGCCCTTCAAGCGCGCGGCCCTCTACGCGATGATCGACCGTTGGACCCCCCGGGACCTGCCCGCGCCGGCCGTGACCGGAACCCTCGATCTCGGCACCTATCGCGAGGTCGCCGCCGTGGTCGGGCCCGAGCGCATGCGCCAGCTCCTCGCCACCCTCGCCAAGGAACTCACCGAGCGGTTCGGGACCGAGGGCGCCCTGCCCGACCGCGAGCAGCTCGCCCACGACGCCCACGCGATGATCTCCGCGAGCGGCGTGCTGGGCTTCACGGAGTTCGCCGTGCTCTGCCGCGAGGTCGAGCTGGCCTGCGAGGAGCGTCGCAGCTACGCGGCGATCCTCGCCCGCCTGCACGTCATGCGCCGGGCGGTGATCGACGAGATCGCGCAGCTGCGCGCGGCCTGAGGCGGCGTGGCGACCCCGCGCCCCGCCGCGTCCTCGCGGCCCGCGGCCGTGCCGGCAGCCGGCCCGCTCGTGCCCCGTCCGCATCAGGCGGAGGCGGCCCGCGCCATCCTGGCGGCCCGGGCGGCCGGGCGGCCCGGCTTCCTGCTCGGCGACATGACCGGCCTCGGCAAGACCCTCTCGGTCTGGGCGGCGCTCGCGGCGATGCCGGAGGCGTCCGTGCTCGTGGTCTGCCCCAAGGGAGCGATGCCGCAATGGCGCCGCACGATCCGCGATGCGGGGCTGGCGCCCAAGGAGGTGACGCTCGTGAACTACGAGCGCACCAAGGCGCTGATGGCGCCCCCGGAGGCGATCCGCCGCCGCTCGACCCGGGCGCGGAACAACGCGCTCGCCAAGCACGGCAGCCTGAAGCGGGCCTGGCCGCTGGTGGTGTTCGACGAGAGCCACAGGCTCCGCAACCCCTACGCCCAGCAGACCCTGGTCTGCCGCCAGCTCGCGGACGCCGCGACGTTCACGGTCTACATGAGCGCGACCGCCGGACAGGCGCCGCACGAACTCGGCTATCTCGGGCGCCTGCTCGGCCACGCGGTCGGCAGCCCGACCGAGACGCTCGCCGATTTCCGCGCCCTGATGCAGCGGCTCGGCATCGGGCGCGCCAAGGGGCGCTGGGTGAACTGGTCGTGGAGCGCCAACGCCCGCGACTGCGCGGTGATGGCCGACCTGCTCTACACGGGCGCCGACGCGATCGGCCTGCGCCGCCGCCCGGCCGACATCGCGGGCTGGCCTGAGGTGCAGCGGGAGCTGGCCCCGACCGCTCTGAAGCCCGACGAGCGCCGCCTCTACGACGCGACCTGGCGGGAATTTCGCCGGGAGTTCGGCTTGGCCGGCGGC
>NZ_LSIX01000593.1:0-10257 GCF_001556475.1 Methylobacterium sp. CCH5-D2
CACCAGCACCGCGAGCGGGCCGGCCACGGCGAGGCCGAGCCCCGGCGTGGACAGGCTGCCGAAGGCGAAGGGCCGGATCGTCACGGCGAAGAGCCCGATCGCCAGCAGGATGACCACGGGCCCGCGCAGCGGCATGGCTTGCAGCTGCGCGCCGTCGCGCAGCAGGCCGGCCACGCAGAGCGCCGCGCCGCACAGGCCCACGCCGAGGGCCAGCCCGTAGGGCATCAGGCCGGGGCCGATCGCGCCGAGCGTGCCGCGCGCGAGGTCGCCGCCCGCCCAGATCGCGAACAGCGCGAGCGCGATCAGGCCCAGTCCGGCCACGAAGCTCTGGGGTCCGCGCACGATCCCGCGCGCCCCCGAGCCACCCACAGGCTCACTCATGCGTCCCTCCCGAATCCGGCTCCGCCTTCACCCGGCGGTTCTTGTCGTTGGATGATCCCGTCGCGGTCGATCGAACGGCCTTCGCGGCACCCCGCGGGCGCCGCGAAGGCGGATGCGGCTCAGTCGGCCTGGATGCCGGCCTCGCGCACCACCGGGGTCCACTTGGCGACCTCGGCCTTCACGTGCTCGCCGAGGCCCTCGGGGGTGGAGAGCTGGACCTTGGCGCTGAAGGTCTTCAGGCGCTCGACCAGGGCCTCGTCGGCGAGCGCCTTGCGGGCGGCCGCGTTGAGGGCGTCCACGATCGGACGCGGCGTACCGGGCGGCGCGAACAGGGCGTTCCAGGTGTAGGTCTCGTAGTTCGGCAACCCCGCCTCCGCCATGGTCGGCACGTCGGGGAAGGAGGGCGCGCGCTCCTTCGTGGTGACGGCCAGCGCCCGCAGCGTGCCTGCCCGGATGAATTCCGAGGCCGAGGGCAGGTTGTCGAACTGGATCGGCACCTGGCCCGCCACGACGTCGTTCAGGGCCGGGCCGGAGCCGCGGTAGGGGATGTGCTGCATCTGCACGCCCGCCATGCTCTTGAACAGCTCGCCCGAGAGGTGGAGGGGCGTGCCGATGCCCGAGGAGGCGTAGTTGTACTTCTTCGGGTCCGCCTTCAGCAGGGCGATCAGCTCCTGCACGTTCTTGGCCGGCAGGTTCGGGTTGACGACGAGCACGTTCGGCACGACCACGAGCAGCGCCACGGGGGCGAAGTCGGTCACCGGGTCGTAGGGCTTGCGCTTGAGGATGAGCGGGTTCAGCGCGTGGGTCGCGACCGTGCCCATCAGGATGGTGTAGCCGTCCGCCTCCGCCTTCGCGACGCGCGCGGCCCCGACATTGCCGCCGGCCCCGACCACGTTCTCGACGACCACCTGCTGGCCCAGCACCTCCGACAGCTTCTGCGCGACGAGGCGCCCGACCACGTCGGTCGAGCCGCCCGCCGCGAAGGGCACGATCAGCGTGATCGGCCGGGTCGGATAGGCGCCCTGCGCCCGCGCGGACAGCGGCAGCGCGGCGGCAAGCCCCCCGGCCAGGATCGTGCGGCGCGAGGGTTGCAGGTGGGGCATTCGTGACCTCCCGAATTTGTTTATGGCGAAGCTGGTATCGAAGCGTTAGCCTCCCAGCAAGCGCAGTGTGCATCTTCCCGCGTGCATCGCGATTGACGACACAGGAACGTTGTCACGACCCGGCCCACCGGTGGCGTGAGGTATTCCAGTTTGTGTCGCCATTTTCCTCCGCCCTCGCCTACCTGCCGCCGTCCCCGCCTGATATCGACGCCGCCCATACGGACAGCGTCGCAACGAGGATGGGTATGGATCGGGTGAATGTCGGCGGCCTCGCGGTGGCGCGGGTGCTCCACGATTTCGTCGTGGCGGAGGCGCTGCCCGGCACCGGGATCTCCCCGGAGGTGTTCTGGGGCGGCCTCGGCGCGGTGGTGCGCGACCTGACGCCGAAGAACCGGGCGCTGCTGGCCAAGCGCGACGCGCTGCAGGCGCGCATCGACGACTGGCACCGCGCGCGGGCCGGCAAGCCGGCGGACCCGGCCGCCTACGAGGCGTTCCTGCGAGAGATCGGCTACCTGTTGCCCGATCCCGGCCCCGTGCAGGTCGACACCCGCAACGTCGATGCCGAGATCGCCGAGATCGCCGGGCCGCAGCTCGTCGTTCCGGTCTCGAACGCCCGCTACGCGCTCAACGCCGCCAACGCCCGCTGGGGCTCGCTCTACGACGCGCTCTACGGCACCGATGCGGTCTCCGAGGAGGGCGGGGCAGTCCGGGGCGGCGGCTACAACCGCACCCGCGGCGCGCGCGTCGTCACCCGCGCCCGCGCCTATCTCGACCGCACCGTGCCGCTGGCGGGCGGCCGCCACGCCGACGTCGTCACCTACGCGGTGGAGGACGGACGGCTCGTGGGCAACCTCAATACCGGCGAGACCGTGCCGCTCGCCCGCCCCGAGACCTTCGCGGGCTATCGCGGCCGGGCCAGCATGCCCTCGGCCCTGCTGCTGCGCCACAACAACCTGCACATCGAGGTCGTCCTCGACCGCACCCACCGGATCGGCCGGTTCGACGCCTCGGGGGTCGCCGACATCCTGCTCGAATCCGCGGTCTCGACGATCATGGATCTCGAGGACTCGGTCGCCACCGTCGATGCCGACGACAAGGTCGTGGTCTACCGCAACTGGCTCGGACTGATGAAGGGCACGCTCGCGGCGGCCTTCGAGAAGGACGGCCGCACCCACGAGCGGCGCCTCAACCCCGACCGGCACTACATCGCGCCCGGCGGCGGCGAGGTGGTGGTGCCCGGCCGCTCGCTGATGCTGGTGCGCAACGTCGGCCATCACATGGACACCGACGCGGTGCTCGACGCCGACGGCAACGAGATCCCCGAGGGCATGCTGGATGCCGCCGTCACCGCGATGATCGCGATCCACGATCTCCGGGGCGAATCTGGCCTGCGCAACAGCCGGACCGGCTCGGTCTACATCGTCAAGCCGAAGATGCACGGGCCCGAGGAGGTCGCCTTCGCGGTCGAGCTGTTTTCCCGGGTCGAGGCGATGCTGGGCCTGGAGGCCGACACGCTGAAGATGGGCATCATGGACGAGGAGCTCCGCACCACGGTCAACCTCGCCGCCTGCATCAAGGCGGCGGCCTCGCGCGTGGTCTTCATCAACACGGGCTTCCTCGACCGCACGGGCGACGAGATCCACACCGCGATGGAGGCCGGGCCCGTCATCCGCAAGAACGACATGAAGGCCACCGCCTGGATCAAGGGCTACGAGGAGAACAACGTCGATGTCGGCCTCGCCTGCGGCCTGCTCGGCCGGGCGCAGATCGGCAAGGGCATGTGGGCGGCGCCCGACGCCATGGCCGACATGCTGATGCAGAAGGGCGTCCACCCGAAGGCGGGAGCCTCGACGGCCTGGGTGCCCTCCCCCACCGCCGCGACGCTGCACGCGCTGCACTACCACGAGACCGACGTGCGGGCCCGCCAGCTCGAACTCGCCCGGCGCCCGCGCTCGGCGCTCAGCGAGATCCTGGAGATCCCGCTCGCCCGCTCGAACTTCGCGCCCGACGACGTGCAGCAGGAACTCGACAACAACGCGCAGGGCATCCTCGGCTACGTGGTGCGCTGGATCGACCAGGGGGTCGGCTGCTCCAAGGTGCCCGACATCCACGATGTCGGCCTGATGGAGGACCGGGCGACCCTGCGGATCTCGTCCCAGCACATCGCCAACTGGCTGCACCACGGCGTGGTGGACGAGGCGCAGGTGATGGAGACGCTCAAGCGGATGGCCAAGGTGGTCGATCGCCAGAACGCGGGCGACCCGCTCTACCGGCCGATGGCGCCGGCCTTCGACGGCCCGGCCTTCCGCGCGGCGAGCGACCTCGTCCTCAAGGGCCGCGAACAGCCCAACGGCTACACCGAGTGGGTCCTCACCGCCCGCCGCCGCGAGGCGAAGAGCGGAACCTCGGCCGCCGCGGCCGCCTGACACCGACGGTTCGCACGCGTCCGGTCCCCGCATCGGACGCGTGCGGCGGGCCGCCGGAGTGGTCGGCCGCCCTGCGCGACAGTCGGGCCTCGCGCGCCTCCCCCGAGAGCGGCGCGCTAGGAACCGACGGCGGCCTCCAGACGGAAGGCGGCGATCCGCGAAACCTGACGCAGCGCCTCCAGCCTTTCCTCGTCCGGCGGATTGCCGAGACGCCGCTCGAGGGCCGCGATGATGGCGCTCCGATCCATCCCCTTGACCGCGATCACGAACGGAAACCCGAACGTCTCCCCATAGGCGCGATTCAGATCCTGTATGCGCCGCAGCTCTTCGGAAGAGCCGTTCAGCAGGCCGCTCGCTTCCTGCTCATCGGCGGAATGGGTGGTCAGCTCGCCGCGTATGGCGGCGCGACCCGCCAGCTCGGGATGGGCGCGCAGCAGGGCGAGCTGCCGCTCCGGGTCCGCCTGAGCGACGACCGCGCTCATCGCGTCTCGCAGCTCGTCACGGGTCGCGAAGGGCCGGCGCGTGAAGGCGGCTTCGGCGACCCAGGGCGAATGCTCGTAGATCTCACCGAGGAGGGAGACGAACGTCGATCGATCGACCGCGTTGAGGCGGCTCAGGGAAATCATTTCGGGCTCCTCCGGGGATGCGACGGGTTCCGTTCGGCTCGCGATATCGGGACTGTCGGACCTTCAGCGCGAACGCGGCTCAGACCTGGCGGACCTGTGCGGAATGGATTGCCGCCCAGAGCGGCGAACGATGTCGATACTCGGGCAAGACGCCGTCTCTCAAGCGAGCCTCGTGGCCGCGGATGGCGCTGATCGCCCCGCGGCCGCCGGATCGGGCGCGCGGGGCGATCAGCGCCCTTGGAGGTAGCGGCCGAGCGTGGCCCGTTCCTCGGGCTGCATGTCCGTGATGTTGTTCGGGGGCATCGCGTGGGTCAGCACGGCCTGGACACGAATGGCGTCCGCGAAACGCGCGATGTTCTCGGGCGTGTCGAGGAGCACGCCCTTGGGCGGGCTCGCGAGACCGGGCCAGAGCGGCTCGGGAGCGTGGCACATGCTGCAGCGGCTCGCCACGATCGTGACGACGTCCTCGTCGGCCGCCGGGACGCGGAGCGCCGCGAGGTGGCTGGACGCCGTGGCGCCCGGCGTCGCCGCGCCGGCCGAGGCGAGTCCGAGGCGGTCCCGGGCACCGGGAGCGGAGACCACGGTGATCGTGACCGCGAGCATGATGCAAGCGGCCGCGACAGCCCACGCCCACCACGGGTCGCCCTTTCCGGCGTGGCGGACGTTGAAGAAGTGCCGCACGACGCCGCCCGCGACCACGACCAAGCCGATGATCGTCCATGTGTAGGGTGTGGACCAGACCAAGGGATAATGACCCGACAGCATGAAGAACACCACCGGCAGGGTCAGGTAGTTGTTGTGGGCCGAACGGTTCTTCGCCTGCTTGCCCCAGGCGGGGTCCGGCACGCGACCAGCGACCAGTTCGGCGATGGCCTTGCGCTGGTTGGGCATGATCACGAAGAAGACGTTGGCCGTCATCCAGGTGGCGATCACGGCACCGGTGTGCAGCATCGCGGCGCGGCCGGAGAATACCTGCTGGAAGCCGAACGCGAAGGCGAGCACGACCAGGAAGACGATGCCCGAGAGCAGGAGCGGCCGGTTCGCCAGCGGCGAGCGATTGAGGCCGTCGTAGATCAGCCAGCCCACCGCGAGCGCGCCGATCCCGACGATGGCTCCGACGAGCGGCGTGATCTGCCGGACGGCCGGATCGATGAGATACAGCTCGGCCTGTGCGTAGTAGAGCCAGCACAGCAGCGCGAAGCCCGACAGCCAAGTCGCGTAGGACTGCCATTTGTGCCAGATCAGATGGTCGGGCATCCTGTCGGGAGCGATCAGGTACTTCCGGACCTGGTAGAAGCCGCCGCCATGCACCTCCCAGGCCTCGCCGCCCCGGCCGTCCGGTATCTCGGTGATCGAGCGCAGGCTCGCGTCGAGATGCATGAAGTAGAACGACGCGCCGATCCAGGCGATGGCCGTGACGACGTGCGTCCACCGAATGAGGAAACCGCCCCATTCGTGCAGTATCGGATCCATTTCAAATCGTCCTCGATGGGTTGCGACGTCGGGACCGAGCGCTGCCGCGATCGCGTCCCTTCGGCCGGCGAGCCGTTCACTCGCGCGCCGGGCGGATGACGATCTCCGTCTCCGGCGCCTGCCCGCCGCCGAGACCGTTGAAGAACAGGTTCAGGACGACCGCGGCGGCGGCGGACAGCAGGATGCCCGAGTGGAGGACCGGCCCCAGGGAGGCCGGCAGAGCGTGAAAGAACTTGGGTGCGACGAGCGGGATCATTCCGAAGCCGCTGGCGACGGCCACGATGTAGAGGTTGTTACGATTCGTACGGTAATCGACCTCCGTCAGGATGCGAATGCCGGTGGCGGCCACCATTCCGAACATGACGATCCCGGCCCCACCGAGAACGAACAGCGGCACCGCCGCGACGAGCGCGCCGAGCTTCGGCACGAGGCCCATGACGATCAGGAGGCCGCCGCCGACGACGGTGACCCACCGGGAGCGCACGCCGGTCACGCCGACCAGGCCGATGTTCTGCGAGAACGACGTATGCGGGAAGCTGTTGAACACCCCGGCGATCAGCGTGCCGAGGCCGTCGACACGCAGGCCGCGCGACATCGACTGCGCGTCGATAGGGCGTCCTGTCAGGTCACCCAGAGCCAGGAACATGCCGGCGGATTCGATCATCACGACGATCATCACGACGCTGAGCGTCAGGCCGGCGATCGGGTCGAAGGTCGGCATCCCGAACCTGAAGGGCGTCACCAGGGCGAACCAGTCGGTGCCGAGGACCTGGGTGAAATCCATCCGTCCGAGCAGGAACGACACGACGCAGCCCGCGACGATGCCGGCGAGCACGGAGACGTTGGCCAGGAAGCCGCTGGCGAAACGGGTGATCGTCAGGATGAACACCATCACGCCGGCGGCCATGACGAGGTGCAGCGGCTCACCGTAGCCCGGAAGCGTGTCCACCGAGGCACCCGCCGCCCAGTTCACGCCGACGCGCATCAGCGAGATGCCGATCATCAGGATGACCGTGCCGGTGACGACCGGCGGAAACAGCGGCAACAGCTTGCTGAAGAACGGCGCGAGGAGAATGGTGACCACGCCCGCCACGATCGTGGCTCCGAAGATGCCGGCGGCGCCCAGGTTCGGGTTGGCGGCCATGGCCGCCATGGGACCGACGGCAGCGAAGGTCACACCCATCATGACGGGTAACTTGATGCCGAAGAAGCGCCCGAGCCCCAAGGACTGGATCAAGGTCGTTATGCCAGCGACGAACAGGTCGGCGTTGACGAGCAGAGCCACCTGATCCGGCGGCAACTGCAGAGCCCGGCCGACGATCAGAGGCACCGCGACGGCGCCGGCATACATCACCAGGACATGCTGAAGACCCAGAGCGACGAGTTTCGGCGCGGGTAGAACCTCTTCCACCGGGTGAACGGAGTATCTCATGTCTGTCTCCCGACCCGGGTTCTTGCACAGATCTTTTGTTCGCCGACTCGCCGACTCGCGCATCGCCGATGACTGTGCGGCGCGCGCCACCGCGAAGCGATCCCCGTTTTGGCCAAACACCTTCAAAGCGGTTCGTTGAATGCGGGCGGCTTTCCGGTTGCGTCGGCGGCGGCGGGCGTGTTCGCCTTCGTGCCGTCCGGTCGTGCCGGACACGATCTATCGCGGAGGACGTTGCAGTGGGCCGTCTCTCAACACATGTCTTGGACACCACGACCGGCAAGCCGGCAGCCGGCGTCACGATCGTATTGCGGCGCTTGCGTTCGGATGGCGCGTCGGAGCGGCTCGCGGAGACCGTGACGAATTCCGATGGCCGGACCGACGCGCCGCTCCTCAGCGGTGACGCCCTCGCCGTCGGGACATACGAGCTCACCTTCCATATCGGGCCCTACTTCCGCGGGCGCGAAGAGCTTGGTCTGGCAGATCCGCCCTTCCTCGACGCGGTTCCGATCCGCTTCGGCATAGCGAGCCCGGATGGCCACTACCACGTCCCGCTTCTCGTATCGCCCTGGGCCTTTTCGACCTATCGCGGCAGCTGACGGCGGAGGGCGCGCATCGGCGACCCGGAGCGATCCAGTGGCAACCCTCAGGCCGGCCTCTCACGCCACGTCCCGGGACCATACCCTAGGTCGGATGCTTTCCGACGAGTGCGAGCTGCGCGGCGACATGGTCGCGCATGACCGCGTATGCCATATCCACGAACGTCTTTCCGCGTGCCGACAGCATCTTCCGCGAGGGATAGAGGATGCCGAGCGTCGCGGACAGCGGCGGCGTCTTCGGGAGAACCGTTACGAGCTGGCCGCTGGCGATATGGGAGGCCACCTCGAACAGGGGCTTCAGAGCGATGCCTTCCCCGGCCAACGCCCAATTCGTCAAGGTTTCGCCGTCATCGACATCGATATGGCCGGACACCGGGAGGGTCAAAGTCTTGCCCCGATCGGTCAGCGTCCAGCGAAATTGCTCGGAGCCTGGAAACCGCAGCAGAAGACAATCGTGGCGCAGAAGGTCGGCGGGCTCGTCGAGGGGCGGGCTTCGTTCGAGATACGAGGGTGCGGCGCATAGGACGCGCTCGACACCCGCGACCTTTCGCAGGGTGAAGCTGGAATCCCGCATCTGCGAGAGCCGGACCGCCACATCGACGGCCTCCTGGACGAGATCCAGCAGGTGATCGGAAAGCCTGAGATGCACGTCGGCTTCCTGATGGCGCTCGCGGAAGCGGGGAATCAGCGGTGCGATGACGCGTCGGCCCAGGCCGAGCGGAGCCGTCACCTTGAGCGTTCCGCGCGGCGTCGCACCCGCCGCCTCCACGCACTTCTCCGCCCGCTCGACGGCTGCGGTGATGTCGAGGCAGCGGTCGTAGAAGATGCGGCCCGCTTCGGTGAGACTCATCCGACGCGTGGTGCGTGTCAGAAGAAGGCATCCGAGATGCTTCTCCAGATTTTGGATCCGGTAGCTGATCACGGACGGTGACAGTCGCAGGTCTCGGCCGGCCGCCGAGAAACTGCCCGTGTCCGCCGAACGCATGAAGATGCGAATGCTTTCCAGCAAAATCATCCGGCGTTGATCGACGAAAAGTCCGGACGATGCCAACGAAAAAATTCAAACCTTCGATCAGACCGCCGAAGACGGATGACAAGAGGTTGAGCAGCACCCGACCTTAGCGAACTACCGGTTGAACTGCTCCATCCACCCGTCCGTCGATGGGATCGTGCGGATGTCGGCCCCGAGTTCCGCGATCGGGATGGCCTTCCGCGCCCTGCGGCGTCATCGACGCCAGGGCTCGGACGACGAGACCGTGAGCAACGCGGGATACGCTTGGCAGCTCTGGTCCGAAGTCCTGAACAGCCCGGCCAACATCGAGATCGGCATCACGGTCGCCTCGGTCGGGCGCGCGAACGGCGCCAGCGCGTCGAGCGCCTATCTCGGCTCGTATAACGGGCTGAACCTGTACCAGGGCGGCGCCGGCCGCGAGTTGGCCGCCGGGATCGACGTGACGGGCGCGAACCCCGACATCGTCATCAACCTCGACCCCGCCTACGTGCGGAACGAGCTCTGGCTCGACCCGACGCCCGGCGCCGCGCCCGTCATCCCGACGACGCGCACCGACGCGGTCTCGGTCCTCGTGCACGAGATCGGCCACGGCCTCGGGTTCAACGGCTGGCGGGACGGGACGACCGGGGCCTTGCCCGGGAACTACCTCGATACCTTCGACCTGCAGGTCGGCAATCCGGGCGGCGGCCCGGTCTTCAACGGTCCGACGGCGACCGCGGTCTTCGGCGGCGCGGTCCCGCTGACGCTCGGCAATTACGGCCATTACGGCAACGTCAGCGAGCCGCCCGGCACCAATCCGCTCGCGGGCTTGATGAACGGCGTCGCCTACTACCGCGGGACGCGGTACGCGATCAGCGATCTCGACCTCGCCATCCTCACCGATGTCGGCGACCCGATCCTGGTGCGGCGCGCCGGGACGGCGGGCGACGATGCCATCGTGGACGGCGTGCTGGCCTCGGAGATCGTCGCCGGCCAGGGCAACGACGCCGTGCGGGCGGGCAGCGGCAACGACATCGTCTACGGCAACCAGGGCGCCGACCTGATCTACGGCAACCAGGGCGACGACCGGCTCTTCGGCGGCCAGGACAACGACGCCGTCTTCGGCGGCCAGGGTGCGGACATCGTCTACGGCAATTTCGGCGCCGACGTGGTCTACGGGAACTTCGGCGACGACGCGCTCTACGGCGGCCAGGGCGACGACGTGCTCT
>NZ_LSIX01000594.1:0-8014 GCF_001556475.1 Methylobacterium sp. CCH5-D2
GGTATGCGGCACCGGCGCGCCATCCGATCAGGAGGCTCGCGACCGCGCCCGCCGCCAGGATGCAGAGCCCGAGGAGGAGCGGCGTACCGACCAGGACTGCGAGCACCGCCAGGACGGCCCTCACAGGTCGCGGCCGTCGACGTCGGGAGCGAGGCGGTCGATCGCCTCGTTGACCTTGGCCATGCGCGGGTAGAGCGCCGCGGCGCGCCGGAAGGCGTTGAGCGCCCGCGCCTTGTCGTCCATCGACAGGTAGATCCGGCCGAGCGCCGCCCAGGCCTCGAAGTGGCGCGGCTCGAGAACCAGGGCGCGCTGCAGATCCGCCACGGCCGCCTGCTTGTCGGAGAGCAGCCAGAACACCGTGGCGCGCCGGTTCCAGCCCTCAGACCAGGCGGGCTCGAGGGCGGTGACCCGGTCCATCAACTCGGCCGCGAGCGCGAAATCCTTCGCGCTCATCGCCTGCCGGGCACGGTCGGTGAGGAGATCCGCCGTAGCGCTGCCGGAGCGGTCGAGGCGGCGCTCGATCAGCTTGGCGACACCCTTGGCCTCCTCGTCGTCGTCGGCCTCGCGCAGGCGCGCGAAGAGATCGTCCAGGCTGATCGCCGGTGCGGGCTTCTTCCGCTCGGCCGGCTGCTCCGCCTCGGGGCGGCCGGACAAACCCGGTGGAGCGGCGAGCGCGGAGCCCGCGATCAGGGCGGCGAGCAGGCCGGGGAGGACGGAGCGCAGCATGGTGCGAGCTTGTGCGCGCCCGCGCCCCCCGTCAACGCGCCGGAGCGCCGCGCCAACGCGAAGAGGCAGGCGCCGCGGGCGGCACCTGCCTCTCGAATTCCGATCGCACGCCCACCGAAGCGGGCGGTCGGCCTCAGCCCTGGCGGGCCTTGAAGCGCTTCTGGGTCTTGTTGATGACGTAGACCCGGCCCTTGCGGCGCACGAGCTGGTTGTCGCGGTGACGGCCGCGGAGCGACTTGAGGGAGTTGCGGATCTTCATGTTCTGCTTCGGCGGGCGCGTGCCTGCCGTCCGTGCAAGGGTTTCGGGAGCGGGAAGCCCGAAGGGCCCCCTGCGATGGCGGCGCAACGCATCGCGGAAAGGCGGTCCCCTTAACAGGATTCGTCCCGGGCAGGCAAGCCTGAGCTTACGACGCCATCTAGGCGTTCAGGCGATCCGCTCGGCGATGCGGTCGGCCACCCGCAGGGCGTTGGCGATGATGGTCAGCGTCGGGTTCACGGCGCCGATCGAGGGGAAGAAGCTCGCGTCGGTGACGTAGAGGTTGTCGAGTTCGTGCGCCTTGCAGTCGAGGTCGAGCACGCTGGAACTGGGATCCGTGCCGAAGCGCAGGGTGCCGGCCTGGTGCGCCGTGCCGCCGAGCGGGATGTTCTTGCCGAGATAGAGCGAGCGCTCGAACAGGTAGGTATAGGCGCCGGCGGGCTCCAGGAGGTCCGAGAGCTTGGCCCGCAGGCGGTCGTGCGCCTCGCGGTTGGTCTCGCGGATGTCGAGGATCGTGCGCCCCTCGCGATCGATGCTGATCCTGTTGTCCGGGTGCGGCAGGTCCTCGCTCTGCAGCCAGAAGTCCATGGCGTGGCGCGCCGCCATCTCGAAGGGCGCGTCCGGCAGGAAGCCCGTCCATCGCGGAAACTCCTCGCCGCGGATCTGGTCCGGATGCGTCTTGGCGCACATCTGGATCAGGCCCATCGGGAACGCCCAGTCCTTCGACGCGAAATAGAAGTCGGAGAGCGCGAGGGTCTTCTGGAAGACGGTGTCGTTGACCTCCTTCGAGAGCGCCATCAGCACCGACATGTTGTGGCGCATGTAGTTGCGCCCGACCTGATCGGAGCCGTTGGCGAGGCCGTTCGGGTGCGCGGCGTTGGCCGAGCGCAGGAAGAGCAGCGCCGACGAGAGCGCGCCGCAGGCCACCACGACGATATCGGCGCGGTAGCGCTCCTCGCGGCCCTCCCGGGTCACCCGCACGCCGGTGACCGTCCTACCCGACGGGTCGGTCTCCAGCCGCGAGACGTAGGCGTTGACGAGCAGCGTGACGTTGTCGTGGGCGGCGAGCGTCGGGTCGACCGTCATCACCTGCGCGTCGGCCTTGCCGTTGAGGAGACAGGGGAAGCCGTCGAAGGCGTCGCAGCGAATGCAGATGCTCGTCGGCGTCGGACGCCCGTTGCGCTCGTCGAGCTTGATGCCGAGCGGCAGGTGGTAGGGCCTGAGGCCGTGCCGGGCCCAATCGTCCGAGAGCTTCTGGATGCGCGGCTCGTGGCTCACCGCCGGGTGGTCGTAGGGGCCGCTCGCCCAGGGTTCGGTCGGGTCCTCGCCGCGGTTGCCGTGGACGGCGAACAGGCGCTCCGCCTGCGCGTAGTAGGGCTCGAACTCCGCGTAGGAGACTGGCCAGGCCGGCGACACGCCATCGACGTGCTGCACCGTGCCGAAATCGCGCTCGCGCAGGCGCAGAAGGGCCGCGCCGTAGACCTTCGAGTTGCCGCCCACGTAGTAGTGCAGGCCCGGGTGGAAAGCCCGGCCGTCGCCGCCGTACCACGTCTCCGCCGCCTGATACTTGCCATCGACGAAGACCGCCTTGGCGCTCCAATTCTCCTGGCTGCGGGGCAGGTAGTCGCCCCGCTCCAAGAGCAGGATGCGCTTGCCGGTCCCGGCGAGCCGTGCCGTCAGCGAGCCGCCGCCCGGGCCGGAGCCGATGACGATGATGTCGTAATGGTCCTGCATCGGTCGGTCCGCCGCGCGGCAAGGATAGGACAGCCCGGCAACGTGGCCTCTCCCGAGCCGTTCCGGCGGGCACCGTCACGGGATCGTGCTCGCTGCGATGCGGCAGGCGCCGCGCTCCGTGCCACGTCGCCGGAAACCCCCACCCGTGGCGAACGTTGGCGGCACGGATCGGGGATGGCCCCGCCGTACCGGAGCCCGCACGCCCCGATGGACCTCGCGACCTGGCTCAACCTCGTGGCGGTGCCGCTCGCGGCGAAGATCTGCCTCGTCGGCATGTTCCCGCCGAGCGCGCTCGACAAGGTCGTGCACTGGGACGAGGCGATGGAGCAGGCCGCCTCCGGCCCCCTGCCCTTCCCGGCGCTCCTCCTGGTGCTCGGCATCCTGGTCGAGACGGTAGCGCCCGTGCTGATCGTGATCGGCTGGTACGACCGCGCCGCCGCCTTCGTGCTGATGGGCTTCTGCGCGGTCACCGCGGTGCTGTTCCACCGGTTCTGGGAATACCCGGCCTTCTGGTCGCGCAACGGCGCCGGCCGGGCCCATTTCTGGGACTTCCTCAAGAATTTCGGCCTCGTGGGCGGGCTGCTGCTCGTGGTGATCGGCGGCAGCTACACGCCGGCCTCCGAGATCGTCCGCCACCCGCTCTCGTCCGGCCCCTACGCGGCCGAAGCGCCCGCCAAACCCTGAAGGATCCGACGCGATGTCCGAGCCCACATCTCCCGCCATGCCGTACTGGCACGTCTACACCGACGCCGAGGGCGTGAGCCGCCAGGAGCGATTCGAACTCACGGACTTCCAGTTCCAGGGCGTCGGGCCCGGCGTGGCACCGCAATGGAACGACAAGATGGACCCGTCGGAGGCCGGCGTGACCTTCACGGTCCTGCCGGTCGGCTGGGTCGGCGATTGGCACGAGAATCCCAAGCCCCAGTGGATCGCGATCCTCACCGGCCGCTGGTTCGTGGAGACGATGGACGGCAAGCGGGTCGAGATGGGCCCCGGCGAGCTGATGTTCGGCGAGGACCAGAACACCCGCGAGCGCGACGGCCGCAAGGGCCACCTTTCGGGCACGGTGGGCGACGAGCCCTGCACCATGATCGTCACCGGGCTCGACGTTGAGCCCACGGTGAACAGGCCGGGGCGGTTCAAGTAGGGGCGCTCGGCATGGAGGGTTTCGAGGTCACGCAGGCGCGCTTCAAGAGCTTCGTCCTGCCCAACGCGCCGCTGGAGACCCTGGCCGAAGGCTTCCGCTGGTGCGAGGGCCCGGTCTGGTTCGGGGACCGGGACGAGTTGCTGTTCTCCGACCTTCCGAACGACCGGGTGATGCGCTGGAGCGAGGGCGGAGGCCTCAGCGTCTACCGCGCGCATGTCGGCTTCGAGAACGGCCATGCCCGCGACAGGCAGGGGCGGCTCCTCTCCTGCTCGCACCGGCTGCGCCGGATCAGTCGGACCGAGCTCGACGGCAGCGTCACGGTGCTGGTCGTTTCGTACCAGGGCAAGCGGCTGAACTCGCCCAACGACATCGTCTGCAAGTCCGACGGCACGATCTGGTTCTCGGACCCGCCCTACGGCATCCAGACCGACTACGAGGGCGGCAAGCAGGCACCGGAGCTGCCGGCCAACCTCTACCGCTTCGATCCGCGCGACGGCTCGCTCAGCGTGGCGGCGGGCGATTTCGAGGGTCCGAACGGGCTCTGCTTCTCGCCGGACGAGCGCAGGCTCTACGTGGCCGAGACGGGCCTGCAGTTCGCGGACGATCCGACGCGCCACATCCGGGTCTTCGACGTCGGCGAGGACGGGCGCCTCTCGAACCCGCAGGTCTTCCACACGGTCGCGCCCGGCATGGCGGACGGCTTTCGCTGCGACGAGGAAGGCAACCTCTGGTCGAGCGCGGGCGACGGCGTGCACGTCATCGACCCGGGCGGCGCGCTCCTCGGCAAGATCCGGACCCCAGCCGCGGTGTCGAACCTCTGCTTCGGCGGCCGCTACCGCAGCCGCCTGTTCCTCTGCGTCTCGCACAGTCTGATGGCGATCTACGTCAACCGGCGCGGTGCGGCGCTGGTGTGAGACGGCCTCCGGTCGATCGCGCCGGATCGAGCGGATCTCCCTTCCCTGGGGTGCGGGCAACGGGCTCGGCCGAACTTGTCGTCGGCTGAGCGAACGCGCGGGCGTGGTCGAGGGAGCTTCGACGGGCACGTCTCCTTCGGATCCGCCATCCTCACCGCCGCACCGGCGTCGCCCGCGCTTCACGAGGAGACGACACGAGGCCTGCGAGCCTCTTCCCGTGGGCGGGAAGCGGGGAGGCCTGCGCCGCGAACGGTGCGCTCGAACCCTTCTCGGACCCGCTGGTTCCCGACGTGCATCCCATTCAGCGGGATCCAGGGTTTCGCCACGCGCAGATCTCACGGCATGGTAGGTAATTTTTCGCATCGTGCCGATTGCTTCCGAGCACTGACATTCGCCGGCCGCCAGCACATCCCCCCAAGAAAAAACGAAGTAAACAATACTTCGCCGCATCACCCCTTAATGAAAGCTCAACGCATAGGGCGCGGTCGCCCAAAATGTGATGCGAATAGGGCAGCGCGAGCCTGCCTCATTTTGGCCGAGCCCGGGTTTGATTGGCCCCGCCGTCGCAAACAACAAAGGGAATGCGAATGGCCACGAAGCCTGTCTGCCGGACCACCGCCGCCATCCTCGGCACCGTCGCGGCGCTCGCCGCCAGCGTGCCGGCCTCCGCCCAGAGCGGAGCGGCCTCCTGGTACGGCAGCGGACATCGGACCGCGAACGGAGAACGCTTCAACCCCAACGGCATGACCGCCGCCCATCGCAGCCTGCCCTTCGGCACGCGGGTGCGGGTCGCCGACAAGCGCACCGGGCGCTCCGTCGTCGTGCGGATCAACGATCGCGGCCCCTTCGTGCGCGGGCGCATCATCGATCTGTCCCGCGGCTCGGCCCGGGCGCTCGGCATGGGCGGCACGACCTACGTCTCGCTCCAGGTCATGGACTGACACGGCGCCGAACGACCGGCGGACCGATCTCTCCGCACGGAAGACCGGGGTCTCGCCCGAGACCCGCGCGCCGGCCCCACCCATGCCGCGGTGGGGCCGGCGCGCGCATTCGCGGTCTCTCGCGCGGTCTCTCGCGCGGTCTCGCGCGCGGCCTCATGCACAGCCGGAGGCGCGGCGTTGCCGCCGGCGGCCCGCGCCCCCATCTCGCGCCTGACACAGCAGGAACCCCCGCGCGATGGCAAAACCCCTGATCGTCGATATCCCGCACGACCTCGGCCGCGAGGAGGCGCGCCGCCGGATCGAGACCGGCGTCGAGCAGGGCAAGGGCATGCTCGCCAAGAGCGGCGTCGCGCTCGACCGCCTCGCCTGGACGGGCGATCGCCTCGATTTCGGCCTCTCGGCCCTCGCCCAGAAGGTCGAGGGCGCGATCGATGTCGGGCCCGAGAGCGTGCGCGTCGAGGTGAAGCTGCCCTTCCTGCTCGCGATCTTCGCCGAGAAGATCCAGAAGTCGCTCGGCAAGGAGGGTACCCTGCTCCTGACCAAGAAGTAGGCGGCGGAACCGGCTGTCCCGCGCCCCGTTAGCGGCGACACGCCGAGGCCGTTCGGCGTGCCAGCGCAGGAGCGTAGCCATGGCCAATCCCGGCGGAGTCCCCGAGGTGCCGGACCAGCCCGGTCCCCCATCCGAGACGCCCTACGAGCCGCCGACCGTGCCGAGCCCCGGCCCGGCGGAGGTCCCGGCCAACAGCCCGCCCGAGACGCCCGGCGGCCAGCCGACCGAGATCCCGGTCGTCGACCCGACACCGTCCTCCCCGACCGGCCCGGCGAACCCGACGGCCTGAGGCGGCTTCGCGGCGTTTGTGAAGGCCGGCGCGCGCTGTCATAAGCCCGCGCATGGCCGCCCCACCGCTCCTCACCCTTCAGGACATCGCGCTGACCTTCGGCGGCACGCCGCTGATCGAGCGTGCCGAGCTCGCCATCGCGCCCGGCGAGCGGACCTGCCTCGTCGGCCGCAACGGCTCGGGCAAGTCCACGCTGATGCGCATCGCCGCCGGCCTCGTCGAGGCCGATGCCGGCAAGCGCTTCGTCCAGCCCGGCACCACGATCCGCTACCTCGCGCAGGAGCCGGATTTTTCCGGCTATCCCACCACGCTCGCCTTCGTGGAGGCGGGGCTGGCCCCGGGCGATGCCAGCCACCGCGCCCGCTACCTCCTGGAGAGCCTCGGTCTCACCGGCGAGGAGAACCCGACGAAGCTCTCCGGCGGCGAGGGCCGGCGCGCCGCGCTCGCCCAGGCGCTGGCGCCCGAGCCCGACGTGCTGCTCCTCGACGAGCCGACGAACCATCTCGACCTGCCGGCGATCGAGTGGCTGGAAGGGGAACTCCGCGGGAGCCGCGCGGCGCTGGTGCTGATCAGCCACGACCGGCGCTTCCTCTCGGCCCTGTCGCGGGCGACCGTCTGGCTCGACCGCGGCGTGACGCGGCGGATCGACCAGGGTTTCTCCAGCTTCGAGGCGTGGCGCGACGCCTTCTTCGAGGAGGAGGAGCGCGACCGGCACAAGCTCGACCGCAAGATCGCCGCCGAGGAGGACTGGCTGCGCTACGGCGTCACCGCCAGGCGCAAGCGCAACGTGCGGCGGCTCGGCAACCTGCACGCCCTGCGCCAGGCCCGGCGCGAGGCCAGGCGCCCGGTCGGCAGCGTCAGCATGCAGGCGAGCGAGGCGGACGGCTCCGGCACCCTGGTGATCGAGGCGAAGGACATCGCCAAGGCCTACGGCGCGCGGACGATCGTCGATCGGCTGTCGCTGCGCGTCACCCGCGGCGACCGGCTCGGAATCGTCGGGGCGAACGGCGCCGGCAAGACGACGCTGCTCAACCTGCTGATGGGCCAGCTCGCCCCCGATTCCGGCACGATCCGGCTCGGCACCAACCTGCAGCCGGTGATCCTCGACCAGGCGCGGGCGACGCTCGAGCCGACGCAGACCGTGAGCGACGTGCTCACCGGCGGGCGCGGCGATTCCGTCACGGTCAACGGCCAGAGCCGGCACGTGATCGGCTATCTCAAGGACTTCCTGTTCGCGCCCGAGCAGGCGCGCACGCCGGTCTCGGTGCTCTCGGGCGGCGAGCGCAACCGGCTCCTCATCGCCCGGGCGCTGGCGCAGCCCTCGAACCTGCTGGTGCTCGACGAGCCGACGAACGACCTCGACCTCGAGACCCTCGACCTGCTGCAGGAGATGCTGGACGACTATGCGGGCACGCTGCTGCTCGTGAGCCACGACCGCGACTTCCTCGACCGGGTCG